>JBIKUM010000027.1:0-14710 GCA_044347585.1 Terrimicrobiaceae bacterium | reverse complement strand
CGCCTGTGAGACGATCAAGGGCTGGGACGACCTCGTTCCCGCCACGGATCTCGCCGTCATCTACGATCTCACCAGCCATCAGCACTCCTACATCGGCGATCCCTCGCCCTGCAACGACAACGCTCTCTATGTCGGCGAGCCCAAGGTGGACGGCGCCAAGTGCGGCCAGGCCTCGCTGGAATACGAAGGCATCTTCCGCATCGTTGAGCACACCGGTCGCCAGGCCTCGGTGATCGATCCGGTGCACTCCACGGAGAAGCTGGCGGCGGCTCCCTTGGTGATCCTTCCTGGGTCGCCTGTCATTCACGGCACCACGGCACAGGCTTTGGAAAAATATGTCCACGATGGCGGCAAACTTGTCGTCTCGGGAACATGGCCCGGCCGCAACGATTCCGGCGCCGTCATCACATTCCTCGGTGGTGCTCCGTCAAAGTCCGGCGAACCCATTGCCAAAGGCAAGGGAAGTGTTTGGTGGATGCCGGTCGGTCTCGGCTCTGGCCAACCGGAGGAGGATTCGCTGGAGTCGATCGCATGGCTCACCACCCTGCTCGACAACGAAACGCCGGCCCCCAAAGTCCGCGTGGAACCCGAAGGCACGGTCTCCTGGGTCGATTGGAACACCGGCAAGGACATGAAGTCCGAAGGCGGGCACCGCGTTTACAAACAAACCCGCAATCTCTTCAGCGCCGTGCTGCATGAGGGGCCGGATGATCGGATTCTTTTTGCCCTGAACCACTACACCGAAGCCGCCCGCGCGAAGGTAACATTCGCCGAAAAATCGGCCGCCGGCCTTGTGGATCTGGAATCGGGCGAAACCATTCCGGTCACGGGTGGAGTCGCTCTCATCGACCTCGACCGCAAATCCGCCGCCGTCTTCCGGGTGGTTTAAGCCATGAAAATCCTGTTCCAAGGCGACTCGATCACCGACGCCTTCCGCAAGCCGGAGGAGATCAACCCGGCGTTCCAACTTGGCAACGGTTACGCGTTCCTTGTCGCCGCACGCCTCGGGTTACGGCATCCGGAGCGCCGTTTTGAATTCATCAACACGGGCATCAGCGGACATACGGTGCAGGATCTGGAAAAACGTTGGCAGGCCGATTCCCTCGACCACGGTCCCGATCTGCTCTCGCTGCTGATCGGTGTGAACAACATCATCCGCCGTCAGAGCGGATCCAAGGACATCCCGGATGCCGAAGTGCTCGCCTCCTATCGTCGGATGCTTGGGCAAATGCGCGCGCAGAATCCCCGGATTCGTTTTTTGTTCATGGAGCCCTTCCTGATCGAAGCTGGAGAGGTCACGGCAGCGTGGAAAGCTGCTCTCAGGCCGATCCAGGAGGGAATCGCCGCGATCGCCAGTGAATTCGACGCTCCACTCATTCCGTTGCAGAGCCTCTTCGACAAAGCTCTCACACTTGCTCCGGCGGCCTATTGGGCCTACGACGGCATCCATGCCACCCATGCCGGGTTCCAACTGATCGCCGATGCCTGGCTGGAGACGGCAGAGAGGCACCAACTCCTCGCTCCACAATCCTGAGATGACAAACACCTGGTTCGCCGAAGCCCGCTATGGGCTCTTCATCCACTACGGCCTCTACTCCCTTCTCGAACGCGGTGAGTGGGTCTGGAACCGCGAGGAAATCCCGCTGGAGGAATACAAAAGACTCGCCGCCCGCTTCACCGCCGAGAACTTCGACGCCGACAAGCTCTGCCGCATGGCGGTGGATGCCGGCATGCGCTATGTCGTGCTCACGACGATGCATCACGAGGGGTTCCGGCTTTACCCGACTGAACTTTCCGATTTCCACATCGGCAACAGCGGTGCGGCCGGGCGCGATCTGGTCGCCGAGATCATCGCCGCCGCCCGCAAGCACGGGCTCAAGGTCGGCCTCTACCACAGTCTCTACAACTGGTATGACCAGCCCGACTCGGTCGCAGCGCTGGAGGATCCCGCCGCCTACGAGAAATTCATTGCCGCCACGCACGCCCGCATCCGCGAGTTGGTGACGCGCTACAACCCGATCGACATCCTCTGGTATGATGGCTGGTGGCCGTTCAACGCCGAGGGCTGGCAGGCGGAAAAGATGAACGCCATGGTCCGCGAGATCCAGCCGCATATCCTCTTCAACGGCCGCAACGGCCTGCCAGGCGACTTTGCCACGCCCGAGCAGCATCTCAGCGCGCCGAATCCATGGCGTCCGTGGGAAGCCTGCGTGACCATGAACGAGAGCTGGAGCTTCCATGCCGGCGACCACGAATGGAAAACCGAGTCCCAAGTCCTCGACATGCTCACCCGTTGCGCCCAAGGAAACGGCAACCTCCTGTTCAATGTCGGCCCCACGCCCGATGGTATCGTGCCCGAGCCCTGCACCCGCGTGCTGCACCGCATTGGCGAATGGCTTCGCAAAAACGGCGAGGCCATCTTCGGCACCGAACTCTTCACCTTCAGCCTGCAGGAACGCGGCGACCATCGCGGCGACTGGAATTTTCACGGCCCGGTGACGGTGAAGGGAAACTCCCTCTTCTGGCTGCTGCGCCGCTCACCCGGCGACAAGGCGACCCTCGGCGGCCTGCAGAACAAGGTCCTCTCCGTGAGCCGCCTCGACAACGGCGAGGCCCTGCCCTTCACCCAGAGCGGCACGCGCGTGCAGATCACCAATGTCCCCGCAACCGACGAGACCGGCCTCTGGCCCGCGCTCAGGATCGAATGCGATGCTGCCCCCGTTGTTTACCAGACCGGCGGCCTCCGCATCCCGAAAGTCCCGCATCCGCATTACGACCCGTGCCCCTCGGACATTGCGCATTGAATTCAATCAAGAAAAATTTGTTGGAAGGATTTCATAATGTTTTTCTGCAAAAAAATGGTCGACTGGTCCTTTTCGTCACAGCCATTTTCCTGACTGCTTGCAGTAGTCTCGATATGGCCAGCAAACGCCCGCAAGTGAGCTGTTCGCCGTTGGGAGAGTTTGCTCCCGGCGACTGGCAATCCGTTGAAGCGGCATTTGCAAAATCGCCGGAGATCAGCTTAGCGCAATCGTGGCGCAAACAGCAGGATCGCTTCCGGCCTGCTCTCGTCCGCACCGGCTGGCGCGATGACACGCTTTGGGCTTACGCGGAGATCGAGGATCTCGACATTTTCAACCCGGAAACGCGGTTCAACGAGCCGTTCTTCATGCAGGGTGATGCTTTTGAGATTTTCCTGCGCCCGGTTGGGCAGCCCGCTTACTTCGAGTTTCATGTGGGGCCGACGAACCAGCTTCTCCAAATGCGGATCCCATCTGCGAAGGCATTTGCCAAGCAGACCGAGGGGGAATCCGAGTCGTGGAAAATCCGGAATCCTGTGGTGAAGTCTTGGAGTTCGGTGGATCGGAAGCGTCAGCTCTGGCGGGTGCTGGTTGCAATTCCCTTCCAGGCCGTGGTCGAGAAAGGCGGATCGCGCTCGCAGTGGTTGTTCTCGTTCGCGCGATACGACTACACCAGCGACGAGAACGGGCCCATCCTCTCTTCCTCCTCACCCCACGCGAAGCTCGGATTCCACCGGCAGCAGGAATGGGGACGCATCCGTTTCGATAAGTGATAGGAAATGATTTTGCCCCATCGTAAGAAATTCGATCCGAATTCCACTCTGTGAGCACCACCGAAAATCCAAGTCTTTTTCGAGAACAGACGTTCCCGTTTTGGAAAACGCTCTGGCGCTATTTTCAAAATTCGCGCGGACTCGTTCTCGGCGCGCTTGCCCTGAACATGGTCTGCGGGCTGGCCATCACCGCTCAGAACGCGATCCCCAAGTATCTCACCGACTCGGTGCTGCTGGCCGATCTTCCTCCCGCTTCCAAAATCCAGGCGGCGGTTGCGCTGATGACGGCGTATTTGATTGTCGCGCTGGCGGGTCGGATGCTCTGCTGGCACTTCAGCATGCGGCTCTTCGCCCGCGCCTGCGCCAGAGCGCTTGTCCGCATCCGCACGGATTTCTTCCAGCATGTCAATTTCCTCTGCCTGCGGTTTCATGAGCAGAAACAATCCGGTGAGCTCTTGAGCTACCTCTTTGGCAGTCCATTGGGGGGAGTTCAACAGTTTCTCTTCCAGTTCGTCCTGATCGTTCCCTTTGTGGTGTTCACCCTGCTTTCCACGCTGGCGCTGGTTTTTTCCTGGAACCCCATCTTGGCTGGAATCCTCCTCGCTGGTCTTTTGGTAAATGCTTGGGTCTCCCCCGGAGCCACGAGGCAAATCCGCGAACTCAACCAATCCTTCCAAAGGCTCGAAAGCTCCGTCTCCGGGCGCGCCTCCGAGCTGCTTCGCGGTCAGAAGGCCGTCAAGATCCTCGGGGCTGAGGAGAGTGTGGTCGAGCGTTTCCGGCAGGATGCGGCGGACATAGGCAGCAAGTCCTACGAAGTCCAGGTGAGGAGCCACCTCCAGGGATTGAAATCCGAATCCATCCAAGGTGTCATTTTTGCCGCCTTGGCCATTGCCGGAACCGTCCTTTTCGTGCACGGGCGGGTGCAACTCGGGGAGGTCGTGGCCACGCTGGCCTCCCACGCCGCGATCTCGCCATTGATCGGGAGCCTCTTCCAATGCGCGCTCGCCCAGGGAGTCGCCCATGCCGGGCTGAACCGGATCGAGTCGGTCCTGGCTCACAAGACCTCCACGCCCGAGGCGCCTGCAACGGAAGTCGAAATCCCGGAACGGCCAAGCCTGGAACTCCGGGACATCATTTTCGCCTATCAAGACAAGCCGGTCCTTCACGGCATCTCGCTACAAGTTCCCTACGGCCAGAAAGTGGCTTTTGTGGGCCAATCAGGATGCGGAAAAAGCACGATCGTTTCGCTGATGCTGCGCCTCTACGACCCAGGCTCTGGCTCTGTCCTGCTCGATGGTGTCGACCTGCGCGATGTGTCGCTCCAGACTGTGAGACGCCAGTTCGGCGTCGTCCCGCAGGAAACATTCCTCTTCCACGCGAGCGTGAGGGAAAACATCCTCCTCGCGAATCCGGACGCCACCGACGGGGAAATCGTCGCGGCACTCGAGCGGGCGAACGCCTGGGAGTTCGTCCGCAGGCTTCCCGAGACGATTCACACGATGCTCGGCGAGGGGGGGGCGACACTCTCCGGCGGGCAACGCCAGCGAATAGGGATTGCTCGGGCTCTCGTGCAGCGGCCCCCGATTTTCATTTTTGACGAGGCGACATCGGCCCTCGACTCAACCTCGGAAAGCCTCATCACGGAAACCCTCACGCATGCGCTGCGGGGGAACACGGCATTCGTCATAGCCCACCGCCTTTCGACGATCCGTTTCTGCGACCGCGTGGTCGTCTTTGATCACGGCAGGATCGTGCAGGACGGCACCTATTCCGAACTCGCGTCGGGCCGCGGCCCCTTCCAGGAACTGCTCGACGCACAGAATGGGGGTCTCATTTCATGAATTGGAAATACCACGAATTCACCGAACGCCCACTCTCGGACTCCTGCTGGAGCGTGCAAACGGGACCCGACGGCAGGATTTACATCGCCTGCTGCACCGAGCACACAGGCGGCGAGACCGCGACCGTCGTCCGCCTCGACGATGCCACCGACACGCTGGAATACTTGTTCGACCTGGACGAGGTCACCGGCGACCTGCGCGACAGCGGTCGGGCCACGCAGTGCAAGATCCACTACAGCTTCGTTCCCGACCGGGAAAAGGGGCTGATCCACGCCGCCACCCACCTGAGCGGACCACCCAAGGGCGAAACCTCCTACAACCCGTGGGCCTCTTGGAACGACCCGGCGCGCGCCTTCCGTGGCGCCTACCTGATCAGTTATAACACCGCCGCAAATGTCGTGACGGAATCGCGTCTCATGATTCCGAAGGAAGGTTGCCGCTGCCTGGCCCTCGATGAGCGTCGCCGCGTTCTCTATGCCGTCACCTACCCGCGGGATCATTTTGTTTCCTACGACCTCGCCTCGGGACGCCTCACCGACCACGGCCGCATCGGATCAGTCAATACCCAGTGCATCTTCCTCGATCCCCTCGGGCGGGCTTATCTGTTCGACGACTCGGGGCGCATGCTTCGCTTTGATCCTGAACACCAGCGCCTCGAGGAGCTTCCCCATCTCTATCCCCACGCCGCCTACCAATCCGCGTGGCATGGCGTGCTCTACGATGCCGTGGCCGATCCGCGTAGCGGTGCCGTTTACATGGTCCCTTGGAAGGGCCATCCGCATCTAGCCCGCTTCTGGCCGATGGAGGGGGCGCAGGGAAGGTTAGAAGACCTTGGCCCGATCACTCAAGATCGCGATCCGCGGGAGCTCATGTCGGTTAATCTAGACCATGTCGGAGGGCTCGTCTGGGGCGCTGACGAAAAACTCTACCTGGTGAAGGCCGAATGGAGAGGGAAAAGCAACGGCTGCTTCGGTGAGTCCACCTCCTCGATGCTCATGCGTTTCGATCCTGAACTTGGCACCTGGGAACGACTCGGGGCGCTCTTTGGCGGTAACGGGTCCAACCACTATGTGTCCCGGGGCGCTCTCAGCGCCCAGGGGAACATGGTGTTCGGAAAAATCCTGGCCAAACCCGCCGGTGCCTACCGCGTCACTCTGCCTGAAAACCCTCGAGACCTGAATCCCAGCCAGTATTTACGCTTATGGGGATAGATACGCCACCACCCGTCAACGGCGACTTCGTCAACGAGGGAACCTTTCTTGCAATGCCGCCGTGCTTTCCAGGCGTCTCGCTGCCGCCGCCGGCCGACGAGACCCGTGCGCACCGGCTTTTTCACTCGGCTTCCGGTCGGGACTTTTTCGCCGCAACCCGTGGACCGGTGCCCCATCTCCTGCAATTCCGCCCCAGGGGCACCTACGGTTTTGCGGTGGATCTCGGGACTCCTCCAAGCGCCACGGAGATCTCGGCGCTGCTCTCCCGCGCCATGCCCGATGGCGAGATGCTCCATGTCGCATGCACCGGCCCTGAAGGTGCCCGGATTTATCGTTCTTTCACGGCCTGCCTCGGGCACGGCATCCAGGAGTGGCATGCGGCATTGCGGCCCTTTAAGCAGGCCCTTGCCCTCCCCGTCGCTTCCATCGACGGCATGGTCGAGTCCGGGACACGGATTTTTGCGTGGGGCGATGGAACGGGTTTCTTTCTAAACCGCAACGGCATGGAACTCGCGTTGGAAAAAGCTGTGCCGATGGGCGGAATCCACGCCGTTGTGAAAATCTACGGCGCCGACCACCTGCTCAGTCGCGAATGGGAGCTCATGCCGATCCTGTGCGATCGCATGGAAATCGGCCCGGCGGAAAAGCTGCCGATGCCTTCGGCGCTGCCGCAAGTGTTGCGCGCGTTCCCCGGAGGATTTGTCTTTGCCAATGGCGAGGGACGGGTTTTCGAGTGGAGCGATGGTATTTTCAGCGAGCGCGGCCGGATTCCGCTCACTCCAGTGCACGCGCTTTGCCGCTTGCGCGACGGACGCATCTTCGCTTCCGCAGGCCAAGAGATAGCCCATTGGTATCTGATCGGGAGGGAAGGGGGATGGGCCCGCGACCTCGGAGTTCCCGTTTCCACCCTCACGACCCGCCGCTACGGTCTGCAGTTTTCGGATCTGCTGGTGGGCTCCGACGGCGAGATTCTCGCCACCGAGGATGACCGCAACGGGCACCTCTGGATTTACTTTCCTCCGCTGCATTAATAACCCGTTTCACAAAACCACAACTATGAAAATCGCGTCCCTCTTCACCAACGGAATGGTCCTTCAGCAAGGAATTCCGGTCCCCATATGGGGCTCTGCATCTCCCAGCAGCACGATCACCGTGCGTTTTGCAGGTCAGCACGTTTCTGGAACCGTCGATTCCGATGGGCGCTGGATGGTTCGGTTGGCATCGCTAACCGCAAATGCCGCGCCAGCAGTCCTGGAGGTCATCTCCTCGGATGGTTCAAAAATTACGCTTACCGACATTCTCGTCGGCGAAGTCTGGGTTTGCTCCGGTCAGTCCAACATGGAATGGCCCCTCACGGGCACTCTCAATGGCGGTGAGGAAATTATGAGGGCCCATTGTCCGGACATTCGCCTCTTCACCGTTCCGCAGCGTCCTTCGGGAACTCCCCAATCGGAAATTTCCGGAGCGGCCTGGCGCGCCTGCTCGCCGGAGACGGCCAGCAATTTTTCAGCGGTCGCCTACTATTTCGCCCGAGAGCTCCAAAGCCGTCTGAATCTCCCCATCGGCCTCATTCACACCTCGTGGGGTGGAACGCCTGCGGAAGCCTGGACGCCATGGGATGCGCTTCTGGAAAACCCCGTCACGCGAGGGATCGTGGAGATCTTCGAGCGTGATCTGCCCCACATGGCGGAACGTCGCGAGAATTGGCAGCAAGATTTCAACGCCCTCGAAGAAAAGACGCGTGACAAGGGAAACACGAAATATTCCGAAGGCTGGGCGGGGCTCGAGGAGCCGACCGGGGCGTGGGCGGACATGGATCTGCCCGGAACCTGGCAAAGCCGGGGCCTGAATCACAGCGGCATTGTGTGGTTCCGCAAAACCATTGAAATTCCCGAGGCGTGGGCCGGGCGTGACCTGCAACTTGCCATCGGCGCCACCGACAAGAGCGATACGACTTATTTCAACAACGAGCAGGTCGGCAGCATCACTATGGCAGAGCGCGCCGATTCGTGGTCTCACCTGCGGACTTACACGGTGCCAGGAAAACTCGTCAAGGCGGGCCGGAATGTGATCGCGGTGCGCGTCCATAGCGACAAATACGCGGGAGGCATGACGGGACCCACGGAATTCATGAAGATCACCTGTCCGGATTGCACGGGGCATGCCGCCATTCCCCTTGCCGGAACCTGGCGGTATGCGGTCGAGGCTGATTACGGTCTCTTGCAATTGCCTCAGGAACCGGTCAGCGCGGAACACTTCAAGGCCCCGAGTGCCCTCTTCAACGGCATGATCTTTCCGCTCCTTGCCTTCGCGATTCGCGGAGCCATCTGGTATCAGGGGGAATCGAACGCTGATCGCGCTGCGCAATACCGCGATCTCTTCCCAGTCCTCATTCGCAACTGGCGCGAGGCGTGGGGGCAGGGAGATTTCCCCTTTTATTTCGTGCAACTCGCGAACTACATGGCCCGCCGGGAGCATCCAACAGAGAGTCGCTGGGCCGAACTGCGCGAGGCTCAGACGATGGCGCTCGCTCTGCCAAATACGGGAATGGCCGTAGCCATCGACATCGGTGAAGCCGACGACATTCATCCCCGCAACAAAAAGGATGTCGGCTTGAGGCTGGCCTTTAACGCGCTTCACAGCACTTACGGGCGCGGCGATGTGATCCCGTGTGGGCCGATCTTCCGTTCCGCAAAACGAGAGGGCTCCGCGCTGCGCCTCTCGTTTGATCATGTTGGCGGAGGGCTGATCTGCCACGGTGACGCGCTGCGCGGATTCACCATTGCCGGAGAGGACGGACGCTTTGTCTGGGCGGAGGCGAAAATCGAAGGCGGGGAGATTTTGGTTTCCAGCCCGGAGATCGCCGAACCCCGATCCGCCCGCTACGGATGGGCCGACAATCCCGAGGTCAACCTCTACAACAAGGCCGGCCTTCCCGCCTCGCCGTCTCGGACTGATTTTCCGAAACAATAAATGCCACTCGCACTCTCCCATCTCGGCTATCGCTCGGCTCTGAAGTCTCGGTTAAGCCGATCTTGAAGAAATATTGGAAATATACTGGAATCACTCGCGGCTAAGAAAACAAAATCAACTTATGATGAAACCTTGGATGGAAACGGATGTGTTGGTCATCGGCGCGGGGGCCGCGGGATGGCCCGCTGCGATCGGTGCGGCGAGGGCCGGGGCGCGTGTGGTGCTGTTGGATGACGATCCGTATCCCGGCGGTGCGGCGGTGGACCAGTTTGTCTCGATGCCTGACGGAGGGCCTCGATCCGGTCTTGTCGCTGAATACATGGCACGGCTTGAGACGCGCTTTGCCCTCACGGACCGGCCGGTCGATAAGTGGTGGTATTTCTGGTATCTCCCCGCCGACATCCTGCGGGTGGTCAACGAACTTCTCTGCGAGGAAAAAAATCTCTCACTTGTCTGCCCGGCACGCGCCAGCAGGCTCACTCTGGACGGAAATCGCGTCACGGGGGTCATTGTTCCGGACGAGCAAGGCGCGGAGCGTTGGATCAAGGCCAAGGTAGTCATTGATTCCACGGGGTCGGGGGCATTGGCCGAAGCGGCCGGATGCGAGGCCCGCTACGGCGAGGACAGTCGTGCCGATTTCGGCGAGGAGATTGCCCCTCCCGAGCGCACGCCGCTCGTCCAGCAATGCACCTGGATGTATGTGAGTCAGCGCCTGCCCGGCGGTGATCCGAACTGGGTGCCCCGCGGTCTGGAGTCGGGCTATTGCACTCCGGAGTCGCGAACGGAGCCGGGCGTTCTGCAGCGCCAGTCCGGAATCTTTTTGCATTGGGGTTGCGCGGTGCAGTGCCGTGACACGCGCGATCCGCTTGCCCTGGCCGAGGCCCAGTTGGCGGCCCTGCAGACCATGGCCCCCGCCTTGGATGAAATGCGCGGGCACGGGTATGTGGTCCACCTCGCGCCAAAAATCGGAGTCCGTGAGCAGCGACGGATCATGGGGGAACATATCATCACGGCGAACGATCTTTTTCAGGGACGCATCCCCGATGATTCGGTCCACATCACCCAGCGGCCGCTTGATATCTGGAAAAAGGGCTCCGATGCCATGCACGACTATCCGGAAGTCAAACCCTACGGCATTCCCTACCGGTCGCTTGTGCCGCTCGGCGTGGACGGCCTCTTGGTCGTCGGCAAGCACATGAGCGGCTCGCATCTGGCGATGTCCTCCTACCGTGTCCAGTGCGTCCTCGCCCAGATCGGCCAGGCTGCGGGCGTGGCCGCCGCACTTTGCGCCGCGAGGGATGTCCAGCCCCGCCGTCTTGATTTCGCGGATCTCAAGCCGCTCCTCATCGCCGCCCCGCAGAACCTCGTCATCCGCAGCGATGCGGACTGGGTCGCCCCGAAAATGTAGAACTTCAAAGGAAATCACTCAATATCATGACTATGAAATCCCGACTCCCTTACGCTGTATCTCCAGCCGGCGACTGCGCCTCCTCATCCTCTCCGCTGAACGACCGATGGCTGGAGGGCGACTTCCGCTTTTTTGACAAGGAGAACCCTTCCGCCGCGGCTGATGCCTTCTTCGGTCGCTTCGCCGATTATTTCGCGGGGGCGAAGGACGGAGTCGCCGGAATCATGATCAATGTCGGATGGTTCGCCGATGTCGTGCTCGCCTATCCGGGTAGCCTGGATGACACCGTGCCCCTGGCTGTTTTCAAGCCGCTCTTCGGGGAAAACACCGGACTGACGCTTGGTGACGACACCTGGACTTACCGTCAGATCGCCGGGGTCGTTTCGGCGATCCGTGAGGCTGCACGCAGGCATCTCGGTCGTGATGATTTCCGCGTCGGCCTGCTCCTCCTCGGCTGGACATCCATCTACTACGCCCACACGCCGGTCTGGTTCCGGAAGCACCCGGAGAGTTTCCGCTGGGGGCGCACCTCGCACCTTGATCCGGCCTGCCAATTCCTGGATTGGGCTTCCAAGCTGCGGCCCGATTCCGCCCGTTACGCCGCCTTTCCCGATGGCATTCCGGGAGGGACTCCCTTGCCGGATTTCTTCGCAGCGCAGTGGGCCCGTCTCAGCGCGGACGCGGGGTTCGACACCATCAACCTGCGCGATGGCATGCTGGGGCTTTCCAACTACCGGCACGCCTCGCCTGCATGGGATCCGGAATGCTTCGAGGGACTGCGCAAGCTGCTCCGTGAGATCAAGCGACTCTCGCCGCGGACCATGACGATCGGATACTCGGTGGCGGGCAGCGCTCTCTCCGAGTTGCGCTGTCACAGCTTCGACCTCCGCACGCTCGCGAAGGACGGCACGCTCGATGCCTGGATCACACAGTCGTGGGGCTGCAACTGGATCGAGCAGAAACGGCAGGAACTGACTCCCGCCATGCAGTTGGCCATCATTTTGGGCCACCGCGCCCTGCTGGAAGGAACCGGCGTGAAGCATTATCCGGTCCTCAATATGCTCGATGCTTACGAATTTCTGACATGCAAAACATTCGCGGGCCGCTGGCAGGCGGTTCGTTGGGAAATCTGGGCCTACACCCATGCCGCGCTGCTCCGCTATTGGGATCCCGAAGGCACCTGGGGCATGCACGAAGGCGCACCGCTCTCGCTTGCGAGCGGCCTCTACGGTGCGTGGTTCCATGTTCCCGACGGAATGCTTGGGGAGCAGGATGCCGCGATGTTCTCCCGGGAGATCGCGGCAGCCGTCGCGGATGCGCGGTCACTGACCTCGCTTGGCGGGCCGAACATGCTGGTCCATGAAGAGTTTGCGCGGAAATTGAACATCTCCGAAAATCCGCGCGCCTACCACGGCGAGCACATCGACGAGACCGCCGGATTGCTCATCCGGGCAGGCGTCCCGATTCTCTCCGCAAGCCGGATTCTGGAGCGCGACTACTCGAAAAACACGGCGCCGCTCATCCTTCACAACCCGGTCGACCTGCCGCTCGATTTTGCCGAGGCTCTGAGGAAAACAACCGTCGCCCTCATCGTCGGCACCCCCGCGACCACGGCTGGATTTGACGCACCGAAATGGAATCCGGCCGAATCGCTCGACCCGCTCGGCGACGGACGCTTTCTCAAAACGGAACTCATGCCGGAGGAAATCTCCAGGCTGGCCTCGGGAATGTCTGGCCATGCCGATCACCCGCGCATCAGCGCGGCTCCGGAAGCCTGCATCCACTTTCACCATTGGTGCGTTTCCGACGGGTCCCTGCGGATTCTCTTCGGCAATATCGAGGTTGGCGCCAAGCCGGCTAGTTTCGATCTGATCCTTCCTAAGGCATGGCTGGCGGGGCAGGGGATCGATCGGCCCATTCTGCGAGATGCATCAGGTGGAAGCGCCGAATGGCCCGCGGAGGAGCAGGGGAAGGACTTTGTTTTCACCCTGGAGATTCCCGCCGACACCTCGCTGGTTTGCACTCTCGGGAAATCCCATTGAGGCTGCGTTGGATTCAAGGTTTATGCCCGAGATCATCAATGCAGGAGTCGGTGGCAACAACTCGCGCGCGCTTCTGGCCCGTCTGGATGAGGATGTCCTCTCGCATGACCCATCTTTGGTGATCATCATGGTCGGCACCAATGACGCCCTGAATTCCGAGGCATTGGTTCCGCTTGATGAATACCGTGAGAATCTTGAGTTACTCGTCGGGCGCTGCATCGCCTCCGGTAGCCGGGTTCTTCTCGCGACGATTATTCCGTTTTATGAACCGGCGCTGATGACGCGTCATCAAGCCGCCGCTTACGGAGAGATGCCGCCCGCCCAGCGCCACGCCGCCGCGATCAACGCCATCCGCGAATGCTCGCAGAAACACTCTCTGCCGCTTGCAGAAGTGAACACCGTGTTCACCGCTCTCGGAAACACGGGAGAGGATGCGTCCTCGTTGCTCCGGAATCCCGCGAATTCGGGCGTGGTGGATGGCGTGCACCCCACGGTTCAAGGTTACGCCCTCATTGCAGCAGTCATTTTTCAGACAATCCTCGACCACCGATTGCCGGCATCGCGGGTCGTTTGCCTTGGGGACAGCATCACCATGGGCATTGCCATGCAGGGCGAGGGGACCGCGACAGGCGACACCTACCCAGGAAGACTTGCCGCCATGCTGCAGATCGCCTCAGGCGGCGGCGGACGGTAAACCCGTTGCGGGAATTGGCAACTGAGCCTCGTGCTGATAAGTGGGGTCCGCCTCCTGTTTTTTCAGAATGACGTTGATTTCGCGCCAGACGCCGACAAGGCCTCTGGGCGTGGGCGGGAGCTCGTGCTCGATCATTTTATGAAGTTTGCCGAGGTTGTAGCAGGGCACGGCGGCATACATGTGGTGCTCGATGTGGTAGTTCATTTGCCAATAGAGAAACCGAACCACGGGGTTGAGCGTGAAGGTGCGGCAACAGAGGCGGAAGTCGCTGACATTGTCCTTGAGGCCGACATGCTGGGTGTTGTTGCACAGAAAGAATAGCCAACTGCCGTAGCAATGGTGTCCGAATGTCAGCATGATCGGCAGAATCCACTGACCGCTCGCGATCGACGCGGCGAGAATCAAGGCGTGCCCCAAGATCATGAAACGCGCCCAGCGCACCGGCACCTTGCGGCTTTCTGGGTCGGACTCGGGATAGAGCGTCAGTTCCCATTCGCCTTCGAATTTTCCAAGCGCAACCCGGAAGGTTGATTTCAGATTCCAAATGATGGCTTGTGGGTTGAAAATCCCGGTCTTGAGCACATGCCAGAAAAACAGTTTCACCGGCAGGACGACCTCGAGATCATCTGGCGGGTGCAGGGTGTAGCGGTGGTGGCGGATGTGGCTGGATTGAAAGGTCTCGTGGTTGATCCATCCGAAAAATGCGAACACATGACAGAAAAAGCTGTTCAGCCATTTCGTGCGAAACACGGTGCCGTGCCCAAGTTCGTGGACGGCATTGATCAGAAATGCGGCGACCATTCCGTAGATAAAGACGAGGGATGTCGTCGCCCACCAGGGCCAGTGGTGGAACGAATACCAGGCGGCACCGCATGTCCCAGCAAGGATAGCGAGGTAGCCGAGCGTCTGGATGGCGCCCTTGATGTCGCTTTTCGCATGAAGGGATTTCACAGCCTCCGACGGGAGC
>JBIKUM010000285.1:0-3975 GCA_044347585.1 Terrimicrobiaceae bacterium | reverse complement strand
ATTTTCCGACCGGTTGTATCCTCCAAGGCACCACGGGCATTCGTTCATATTTCGAGACTGGTCGAGGCTCCGTGCGTGTGCGCGGACGCGTGGGGGTCGCCGAGGTCAAGGGCGGACGCGAGCAAATCGTCATCACCGAAATCCCCTACAATGTGAACCGCGCAGAACTCGTGAAGCGCATCGCGGACCTCACGAATGAAAAAGTCCTCACCGGTATCAGCGATGTGCGCGATGAGAGCGCCGAAGATACCCGCGTGGTCATCGACCTCAAGCGCGACGGCAATCCCAAGGTCATCATCAACAACCTCTACAAGCACACCGCTCTGGAGTCCTCTTTCAGCACAAACATGCTTGCCATCGATCACGGCAAGCCAAAGCTCCTTTCGCTCAAAGACGCGATCACCAGCTATATCGAGCACCGCCGCGAGGTCATCCTCCGCCGCACCCGCTTCCTACTCGATGCCGCCGAGATCGAAGCAGAAAAGCTCGAAGGCTATCTCATAGCCCTCGCTCACATCGACGACTTCATTAAAATCATCCGCGACTCCCGCGACCGTGATGATGCCAAAGCCAAGCTCCTTGCGTTGTCTTGGACGAGAAAGACCGTCGAAGGCCTCGGCGTCCTCATTCGTAGCGAAGCCCGGATCGTTGACGGCAAATACAGCTTTTCGGAAAAACAGGTCGGCCACATTCTCGATCTGCGCCTCTACCAACTCACCAGCCTCGAGCGCGACACCATCAAGCAAGAATATGATGAACTGGTGGCGACGATCAAAGACCTGCTCGATATCCTTGCCAAGGAAAAGCGCGTTCTCACAATCATCAAAGACGAACTCCGCGCACTCCAACTCAAATACGGCACCCCTCGCCGCACCCAAATCGTGCCCGCAGAAGGTGAGATGGCCATAGAAGACCTCATCGCAAACGAAGGCGTCATTGTCACCCTCACCCACAACGGCTTCATCAAGCGCACGCTCGTCAGTTCCTTCCGCGCCCAGAAACGCGGCGGCAAAGGTGTCATTGGAATGGTTGCCCGCGAGGCCGAGAAGGAGGAGGACAGCGACTTCGTGGAATATCTCTTCACCGCCACCACGCACGACTATCTCATGTTCTTCACCGAGAGCGGCCGCTGCTATGTCGAGCGTGTTTTTGAGATTGCAAACCTTCTCGAACTCAAGCAGGACGAGAAAATTGCAGCCACCATCCGAGTTCAAGGTCAGAAAACGGATGAGGAAACTTGGAATGAAAATCTCCACGTCCTCTTCGCCACACGCAGCGGTATTGTGAAAAAATCGAACCTCAACGATTTTAAAAACATCCGCAAAGGCGGCATCATCGCCATCCAGATCGAGGAAGGCGACCGCCTCATCGACTGCAAACTCACGACCGGCCACGACGAGATCGTTCTCATCACTCACGAAGGCATGAGCATCCGCTTCACCGAAGAGGAACTCCGCGACCAAGGCCGCAACACCGTCGGCGTCTGGGGCATCCGCCCGGATAAAGGCGACTACATCGTCGGCACCGCTATCGTGAACAAGGATTGCCAACTTCTCGTAGCTGGTGAAAACGGCCTCGGCAAACGCACAAGCTTCGAGGAATACCGCCTCCAAGGCCGTGGCGGCAAAGGCATCATCACCATGAAAACCACCGATAAAACCGGTGGAGTCGCCGGAGCCCTCACCGTCCGCGACGAAGACGAGCTGATGCTCATCACCAACAAAGGCAAAATGGTCCGCACACGCATCAAAGAAATCCGCGAAACCGGCCGCAATGCCCAAGGCGTAAAACTCATCGACCTCCGCGCCGGCGAAGTCCTCCAAGGCATCGCCCCCGTCGTCAGCGATAAAGAGGACGAAGATTCGGGAGCCGAAGCCGCTTCGTAAACACGGCACTTCAAGCTGATCACAAAAGAGGGATTCGCCAGTCGAATCCCTCTTTTTTTGCACAGGCGGCTTGATTGAAAGTCCCGGGAATGTTTACTCGGCCAACCATGGAAACACCCTTGCCAACGGATGAGATCGATGCATCCCTCAAGAGCCTGCCTGGTTGGGAATACAGCAACGGGCGCCTGAGCGCGGATTATCGATTCCCGAATTTCGTTCAGGCATTCGGCTTCATGACCTCGGTGGCTCTGGAGGCCGAGCGGATGGACCACCACCCGGACTGGTGGAATTCCTACAACAAGGTGCGAATCGAACTCGTCACCCACAGTGCCAAGAGCGTTACAGAGAAAGATGTTTTACTCGCCCAAAAAATCCAACAACTGGCAACCCGGCGAGGCTGACCTCGCAGGCCGTTGCGATCACTCGTAACGCAGGGCGGTGATGGGATCGATGCCGGAGGCCTTCGCAGCGGGGTATAAGCCGGAGACAAGTCCCGCCACAATGGCGAAGCATACGGCAAAAACAATGGCGTCCCATGTGAGGACAGGGACATTCTCCGCAGGGGCGATGGATTTGAGAATCTCGATGAGTCCGAGGGAGGCCACAATACCGAGCAGACCTCCAAGCAGCGAAACGAGCATGCTTTCGATGAGGATTTGCCAAAAGATATCCCGCTGGCGGGCACCGACGGCAAGACGGATGCCGATTTCGCGGACTCGCTCGGAGATGCTGGCGAGCATGATGTTCATAATCCCGATGCCGCCTACGATGAGGCTGATGGCGGAGATGAGGCCACCGCTGAGGCGGGCGGCGCGGACGCTGCTCTCCATGCGGTCGAACCAGTCCTGGCGGGTCTCAAGATCGAAGTCGTCCACGCCGCGGTGGGTGATGTCGAGGATGCGGCGCACCTGGTCGAGGGCGGGGCGGAAGTGATCCAAATCCCCCACCCTCACGGTGAGGGTTTCGAGTTTCATAGTTTCGAGGGAGTCGAGCGGGAAGGCGCCGGAGCGAAGTTCGTGGAACATGGTGGTGAAGGGAACGAGGACGGTTTCGTTTTTTTGCCGGAAGGGATCCCAGCGGCGTGACGGGCTTCTGCCGGCGCGGCGGGCGCGGGCCTGCTCCTCCATTTCATACAGAGGGAGAACTCCGACGACTTCGAATGGCCGGTTGTCGATGAGGATGGTTTTTCCGACGATGAGGCGGGGAGGAATGCCGGGCCAGAGGTTCTTGGCCACGGTGTCGCCGACGACCGCGCAGCGCGACCCGCGCTCGAGATCGAGCGGTGTGAGAAAGCGTCCTGCGGCGAGCTCGTGCATGGCGATGACAAAATGGTCTGGATAGACGCCTCGCACCATGCGGCGGTCGGGATTTCCTCCGCCATCGGTGGCGACGGCGGTGGTCACCGAAATTTCAGGCGAGACATGGGAAATGAATGTGGCCGAGCGGCGGATGGCTTCGGCGTCGCGCAGGGTGCGCCCTGGCGAGAGATTCGCGAATTCGAATTTCCTGCTTGAGGGCTCTTTGTTGACGATGGACACGAACTCGAGTCCACCCATCTGCTTCATGAAAATACGGGTTCCCTCCTCGATGCCGCGAGTGAGGGCCATGGTGGCAATAAGACTGCTCACACCGAGGACGATGCCGAGCATGGAGAGGGCGGTGCGGAACTTGTGGGCGGCGATTTCGCGGAGGCCGATGGAGATCGCGACGAGTGGGTTCATGGCTTGTATTCGCGGGTTATGCGGCCGTCGCGGATTTCGATGACGCGGCGTGAGCGGGCTGCGATGGCGGGGTCGTGCGTGACGAGCACAACGGTCTTCCCGGAAGCATGGAGGGCGTCGAACATTTCCAAAATCATGCGCCCGGTGGCGGAGTCGAGGTTGCCGGTGGGTTCGTCGGCAAAAAGGATGCGGGGATTGTTGACGAGGGCGCGGGCTATGGCGACGCGCTGGCACTGGCCGCCGCTGAGCTGGGGCGGACGGTTGGAGAGGCGGTCTCCGAGGCCGACATCAGTCGCAGCCTGCTTGGCGCGGGCAAGGCGCTCGCGGGAGGGAACACCGGCATAGATGAGCGGCAGGGCGATGTTCGA
>JBIKUM010000284.1:0-3995 GCA_044347585.1 Terrimicrobiaceae bacterium | reverse complement strand
GGAATGATCATTCATACGACCGGTCGACCGGTCACGCTGAAGCTGGTCGGGGAGTTTCTGAGCGCCCTTGGATTGAGTGTTGGCGCGGGTTTTCTCTTTCGCGAAGCGGCCCGGGTGGCCGTGCGAATTGTTCCCTTCTGGGGAAATGCTGTTTCCGGCTTTGTGGCTGGAGCGGGCACCTACGCCATCGGGCGTGCCGCGATCGCTTACTTTGTGGACGACTCGCCAATCCAGGAGACGCGACGGATTTTTCTCTCCATGCTGCCGAAAGGCCGTTCCACGACCAAACTTCCCTAATCTCCTACTATGCCCGCCGCCGATCCTGAAGCCGCCCTGAAGCGGAATGCCATTTCCGAAGTCAAAAAAATCTACGCTGAGCTTGCGGCCATGCCCATAGAGCGCTCCTGCACGCTTCGCGCCGAGTGCTGCCAATTCCGCCTCACAGGAAAAACTCCTCACCTCACGCGGGGCGAGGCGCTGATTGCGGCCAGAGCCCTTCGTGCCACTGGGAGGAAAGCCCAGCCCTCGCGCCCGGATGGTGCCTGCCCGATGCTTGATCCGTTTACTTCGCGCTGCCTGATCTACGAGAACCGCCCCTTCGGTTGCCGCACCCATTTTTGCGCGGCGGCGGGAGGACCTTATGCGCGGAAGGATGTGGTGCACCTGATCCACCGTCTTCAAGAAATCGACGAACGCCTTGGCGGTGACGGCGCCGCCAGCCCCATCGAGGATGCTGTGGCGAGCGCGCTGCAGGCTTGCCAGTAAGGGCGACTGGGCTTAGCCCGATGCGAGGACAATGGATCAAGCCGCTTTTCACTTTATCAATACCCAGCTCACCAACCCGGCGCTGGATATTCCCATGGCAGCTTTGTCGAGCTGGGCGGTGTGGTGGCCCTTGGCTATACTGGCTGGCGTCGCGATTTTCCTTCTCGGTGGCTTCCATGCCCGAGCCATGCTCCTCGCCGCTGTGCTCGCAGTGGGCATCAACGACGGATTGGTCTGCCGGACATTGAAAGACATGGTTGGCCGTCCGAGGCCGAATGACACTGTCTCCGGCGTGCGCACCATCGATCTGGCACGGGCCACCCCTCGCCTCCTTGCAGTAGCTCTTCCGCTGCGCGTCAAAATCTCGGATGTCAAAAAACCGCCCAATCGCGGCAAATCCTTTCCCTCATCACATGCGGCGAACTGCTTCGCTTTGGCGACTGTGATCTCCGTGTTTTACCGGCGGCGCGGGTGGATTGCGTTTGTTCCAGCGGTGCTTGTAGCTTTAAGCCGTATGTATGTGGGAGTCCACTGGCCTAGCGATGTCCTCGCGGGATGCCTGATCGGCGTCCTATGCGGTCTTGGCTCCGTGTTTCTTTTAAAAACCGTCTGGAAGCGCTTTGCTCCCGTCCTCCTCCCCTCGCTGCACAATTCCCACCCTGATTTTCTCAAAACATGAAACCCCGCTCCGTCTTTATTTTTCTCTCCGCTGTCACGCTCCTGCGTCTCGCGTGGTTGGCGATCCAAGGTGTTTCGGCGCAGGAGGCGTATTACTGGATGTGCGGATCGAAAATGGCAGCGGCTTTTTTTGATGGCCCACCGGGAACGGCTTTTCTTGTTCGCTTGATCGGTGCGCTCACCGGCGACTCGTTGGAGATTCTGCGGTTGGCTTGGCCACTTTTCGGTTTTATCGCGGCGTGGCTGGCCTGGCTTCTGGCGCGCACACTTTATAATGATCTAGTAGCAGGCTGGACGGTGGTGGCGCTGAATGCCCTGCCCTTCTTCAACGAGCAGTGCGTCACAGTAGGCCCCGGCATTCCTATGATGATTCTCACCCTTGCGGGAATGCTTGCTGCTTATTCGGCAGTCGAGGGGCGCCGTCTGGATTGGATTCTCGCGGCATCCCTATTGGCTCTGGCTTGCCTGTTCCGCTACGAAGCCGCGCTGGTGGCTTTGGGATTATTCATCGCGGTCCTCTCCGTTCTCCGCAAAAAAGAAACGCCCGATGCCCTTGCGGCGGCCTCCTTGATCCTGCTTCCGGCAGCCGCACTCTGGAGTCCCTTGGCTTGGAATGCCGCGCTCGACTGGATTCCCATCGCGGGCGGAACCTTCCAGACATTGTGGCGTCCACAGCCAGGGGGATGGACTCAGGACCTCGTGGAATACTTCCGCCAATTTTCCTTTGCTGCGGGCCTTGCGCTGGCAGGTGGGCTCGCGGGCCTTGTCTGGACGGCTTGGCGCAAGCAAGGGCGCGCACGGTTTCTGTTGGTCACTGGCGGCCCCGCTGCCATGTGGGCTCTCTATCAATTTCTCATCGGCCGCGATTTCTCGACTGCAGCTTGGATCGCCGTGGTGCCGCTCTTGATTTTTCTGGCGGAAGCCGGATCGCACTGGCGCTGGATGGGACTCTGCAGCTCGGCCACAGTGCTGGTCGCTTTGATCTCCAGCGGACTCCTTCTCCATGAGGAAGGACTGCAGAGAGCTGTAGGAAAAACTCTGGCTACCGAGATGCACGCCGCCAGCAGGGAGATGCCTGCCAGCGATGGTGGTGGATTTCTCATTACTGAAGATGCGGACTTAGCCTCTCTGCTCGCCATTTATTTCAAACCTGCAGCGCCTTCGGAGTATCCATCCGTCTTCGTTCCAGAATCCCCTGCCCTCACGAGCCAATTCGGTATCTGGCCGTCGTATGGAAATTTCGTCGAGTCAGACACGGTAGCGGATGAATTTTTCACCGAGCAGAAAGGCTACAATCCCTTCATCGGGCGCCATGCTCTCTACATGGGAACGGAGCTGCCCCAGACGGTGAAAGGCGCTTTCTCCGAGGTGAAGCCGTTACGCGGCATCAAGCTTCCGGATGGCAGGCGCATGGTCATCTATCTGTGTCTGGATTATCAGACGCTGCCGCTGTGAGCGGGGATAATCAGGGCTGCGTGACACCCGACTTCTGCAAGGCCTCGCTGAGGCTGGATTCGTGGGTGAGTAGGCTCGCGAGATAGGCGTCTTTTTGCGGCATGGTCGCAGCGCGCTGCATGTTCGACGGATTTTCCAGGCGGGAGAAAATAACTGCCGCCACCTTCGACTTCGGCACGCTTTTTTCGCCATAGCCGCCGGGCTTGTTGCTCGACCAGAAGCGCACATGCTCCACGCCATCCTTCGTTTCCATGCCGAGAAACACAACCAAGTGGCCGCGCTCTTTTTTGCCAACATCCGAGGACCAGAAAATCTTCATGAAGTCGCCCGGCCTTGCCTGCTCCCATGCGGTGAAGTTTTTCCCCAGGCCAAGCTCATGGAAGAGCCTCGCCGTGCCGGGGCCATTGGCATTCCAGCGTCCCCAGATACCGACTCCATCGGCCATGGCTTTGGGCAGGAGAAATTCGGAGGAAGTGAGTCCCTGAGGACAGAGGCCTTGTTTTTCGGCTGCGACGAGGGTTTTCAGAAAGAGGAGATAAGTGGCGCCCGAGCAGTAACTCGGCTGCGCCTTGGAGCTTTCGACACGCAGGCCCAGTGGCGACATGGCAACAGCGCTGCTCAAGGCTTGGTGAGCCTCGCGCGTGGTGGCATAGCCGCCGCCCTCCGGCATTTTACGGATTTGCTCAAGCACAATGGCATTGAAATCCGACGCGTTGAGAGTGACTTTTGAGAGCAGCATGAGGGCTGATAGGAGAACAATTTTCATGTGTCCTCAACAACGCGAATTTCCAGATGTCCGCAAGACGCATTTTTTTGATCATTGCCATTCTGGCCTGTGTGGCCGGGGCGCTTTGGATTCGGGCTTGGACGGCCAAGCGGCCGCTGCCGATGTCTGGAGGGCTTTATTTTCCAGTGGCAGTGGAAATTCCAGGCCCGCACTTTCTGCAGGGCGACACGCGCTGGGGCGGAGTCTCTCTTGGCGAGACATCGGATTCCCTCGCGGATGTCGGTTGCGCAGTGGCTTCGTCCGCCATGGCGCTGGCATCCCGGGGAGTCGATACCGACCCCGGACGCCTGAATGCCTTTTTGCAGAAAAC
>JBIKUM010000446.1:0-4002 GCA_044347585.1 Terrimicrobiaceae bacterium | reverse complement strand
AACTTCAGCCGCGAAGCGGCGTCTGCAAAAATGAAAGAAAATGAACACTGCCTCTTAGTTTGTCGGCGTGAGGATTTCCCATCTGGATAATAACGATGCTGTAGATGTCATAGCCTACAGACTACGGCATCTCTACTACCTACGGCAGGTGGTGCTCCGCGCAACGCTTGCGGCGCTCATAGAGACGCCGCTACAAGGGACTGCACGGCAGCGCGCTTCGTGCAAATTGGGAGGGTTCATCGTCCTCGCATGACCCATTTTTCAGCCGCAAAGCGGCGTGAGGATTTCGATGAGGTTGCGATGGCGGCGTTTCCGCGGGCGTTGCTTTGGTCGCTTTCGCGGGGAGGTGTCTGACTGTGACTCCACGCCTTCCGTGCTTGAAATTTGGGTCAAGCCGGAGGTTGACCCTCCAAGGGTTGCCGTTTCGCTTGGCGGAGGAATGTGAGGCGGGAGAGGAGGCCTTGGCCATGGCGGGCGAGGCGGAGTTGGTAGATGGTGAAGCCGAGGAGGAGGAGGACGCCGGTGATGTAGGTTTCGGGTTCGGGGACGGCTATGATTTCTGTGCTGGTGGCAAAGCCGGATTGGCTAAAGGATTTTTCAAAGGCGTTTCCAGCGAAGCCCGTGCCGTTTCCGCTGTAGAAACTGATGCGGTCGAGGTAGGAATCGAGGCCGGAATTGTTGGTGAAGACGACACGGCGGTTGTTGGCGCCGTCGCCCACAGGGGTGTTGTATTGGTTGATTCCATTCCAGTTCCAGATGGCGAGGTTGGCGCTGGATGCCCAGGAGCCAACGCCGCCAAAGCGCAGGATGCCGGAGAATCCTTCCAGATCGATGACGGAGTCGGCGCTGAGGGTGAGGAGGCCGACATTTTGGTTGAAATTTCCACTCACAGCGAGTGTGCCGCCACCGAGGTTGATGTTTGCATTGCTGTTCACAGCATTGGCGACTGCGACGAGGAGAGAACCGCCGTTGACATCTATCTGTGTGGTGCCGCCGAGGGCGTTGGCGGCGGCTGCGGTGAGAGTGCCGGTGCCGTTGACCGTGGTGGTGCCGGTGAAGCCGGTGTTGTTGCCGGTGAGGACTTGGGTGCTGGCGCCGTCTTTCACGAGGGCGGAGGTGCTGCCGCCGGTGATGCGGCCGGCGTAGGTGGTGCTGCCGCTTGTCGTGCCAATCGTGAGGGTGTTGGTGCCGAGGGCGACGGTGGAGGAGGTATTGCCGGTGAGAGATGCGATGGATTGGCTGTTGCCGAGGGCGAGGGTGGAGTTGCCGGTGCCGGTGGCGTCGATCGAGACGGCGGTGCGGGTGCTGGTTGGCA
This sequence comes from Terrimicrobiaceae bacterium, assembly GCA_044347585.1. Classification (GTDB taxonomy): domain Bacteria; phylum Verrucomicrobiota; class Verrucomicrobiia; order Chthoniobacterales; family Terrimicrobiaceae; genus UBA967. The sequence continues at coordinate 2,687 of JBIKUM010000446.1, read as the reverse complement.
GGGCGCCTGTGAAATTGGCGTTCAAAGTGCCGCCGTCGATGATGCTGGTTGGGCCGTTGTAGTCGTTCGCGACATTGAGGTTGACTGTGGCGCCGTCGATGATGAGGTCGGAACTGGCGGCGGATCCGCTGATGCCAATGGTGTTCACATTGAATGTGCCGGAGTCGAAGGTGAGCGTGGTGCCGTTTTTGCTGAGGCCGCCTGTGAGGGTGAGCGCACCACCAGTGTTACGGATCGTGCCTGTGCCGGCGGTGACGGAGATGGCGCGGTCGAGCGTGGCGGCGGAGCCGGTGTAGATGAGGGAGGTGGCGTTGGCGAGGTTGATGCCGGAGGTGTTGGCGACGGCGAAGACCGTGCTGATGGAGAGGTTGCCCCCATTGATAGTGGTGGCTCCGGTGTAGGTGTTGTTTCCAGTGAGGGTGAGGGTGCTGGAGCCTGCTTTGGCAAGTGATATAGCGTCGGTGATTGTGCCGTTGAAGGTGGAGCTGGTGCCTCCATTCACCGTGAGCGTGGCGGAGGTGCCGGAGGTGATGGTGCTGGTGGAATTAATGGTATGGCTGGTTATAGAAGCAAATGCCTGTGAGTTGCCATTCAGGTTGAGTGTATTGATCGCGGCTGTGGACTCGCCACCTGTTGCTGAGCCCATGACGAGATTTGCACTTGGGTTCCAAGCATTGGCCACATCCGTGCGAAGAGTGCCCGCATAGTTGATATTGACACTGCCGAAGGTATTTCCTGCCACATCGAGGACTATTGTATTGATGCCGTTCGTGGTGCCGAAAGCAGTAAAGCCGCCAGCACCGAGATTGATGGCATTGCCTGTGACTGTAATAGATGTATTGGCGGCAGCCGCACCAAGAGACAGAGCAACGCCGCTACTTGTATAACCTCCAGTTAAAGTAAGGTTTCCACCGTGAGATGCAATGCGAGACGATGCTCCCGAAGTGATAGCTCCCGAGATGGTATTATTGCCGCTCGTGTTTCTGATGCCACCACCATAACTTATTCCCGTGCTGTTCAGCGAGATGGTTTCCCCAATGGTGATATTGTTGCTGAGTTGAAGGGCGGCACCAGAGGCGATTGTGGTGCCGCTACCGGCACCTGTGGCTCCCAGCGCGTTGGCATGAGAAATACTCAAATTGCCCGCACTAATGGTCGTAATGCCGCTGTAGGTATTGTTGCCGGAGAGAACGAGCATGCCGGTGCCGGTCTTTGTGATGCCGTATCCGTTGCCGCCATCGCCGATGGCTCCGGAGAAAGTGAGGTTTGACGATGCAACGGTTGAACCGATGGCCACATTCAGCGTGCGTGTCGCACCACTCAAGGTCACGGGGCCCGTAAAGATTAAGGATTTTTCACTGCTGGCGGTGGAAAATGTTGTATTTGCAGAAATAGTGACGGTATTTCCGACGGTGAAGGGGCCACTTGAGGTGCTGTGAATCTGCGCTCCGGCCAAATTCACGGCGCCTGTGCCTAACGCAGAATTATGACCGACAGCCACCTCGCCGCTACCTCCGAGTGTGGTGCCGCCGCTATAGGTGTTGTTGGCAGATAGAGCCAATAGTCCAGCCCCCGTCTTGCTCAAGGCACCGGAGCCATCGATCACGCCGGTCGTAGTTAATGTGGCGCCACTCGCAATATCGAAAACACCCGTGCCGTTGGCGCCCATGGTGAACTTTTTAGTAATAGAAACAGCGCTCCCATTGTAGGTCAGTGTGCCGTTTTTGCCGCTGCTGCCGAGGATGACCGAGTCGGTGCTGTTGCCTAAGACGCCTGCCGCCCCTGAGTTATTCAGTGTGGCGACGCTGAGTGTTCCTTCGGCGATCGTTAACTGCCCGGTGTAGGTGTTGTTGCCGGAGAGCGTGAGCGTGCCGGTGCCGGTTTTTGTGAGGTCGCCAGCCCCGGAGATGACTCCACCGATCGCGATATTACCTAAGGCGGTGTTGATGCTACCTGTGGAGGAGCGGACCAAGTCCATATTGATTGTTTGCGTGCTTGCGGAGTTGTTGATGATGTCGCCTTTTACTGCGAGCGGGGTGCCGCCGGACAATCCAGCGGCTCCGGTTGTGGCATTGAGCGTGTAGGCTCCGGCTGTGGAGTTGAAGGTGATGAAGTTTACCGCTGAGAGGGTGCCGCTGGCGATATTGTTGGTGGCGACGCCGCCGCTTGAACCAGCGAAGGTGATGCTTTGATCCGTAGTGGGGGGAGCGCTGAAGCCAGTGGACCAGTCTCCGGCTGCTCCCGACCATATGGCATCGCCTGCGCTGGCTGTATAAGTCAGCGAGATGATGCCAGTGCTTGGGTTGGTGAAATTCCAGACGCCTGTGCGGTTGCCGGAGGCGATTCCAAAGTTGGCAAAATCTAGGGCGAAGTTCCCGGAGCTGAACCCGGTCTGGCTGGTGGCGGAGATGATATTCCAGGTGTAGTTGCCGGAATTGCTCCAACCGGTGGGGGTGCCATCCAGGTAGATGGTGAAGGGGTTGGCGGCGGTATTGTTGAGCGCCAGGGCGCCGGCGGAGGAAATCTGGTCGTAGTCTGTGCCGGCTACGGAGCCGTTCACATCACCAATCGTAAATGTGTATCCACTTCCGCCATTGATGGTGAGCGAGCCGACGCTGAGTGTGCCAACAGCACCGGTGGCGTTACCCGCGCCGATGATGCCTCCGCTGTTCACAGTGACTGCTCCG
>JBIKUM010000283.1:0-4009 GCA_044347585.1 Terrimicrobiaceae bacterium | reverse complement strand
AACACTCCACTTCGTGCAAATCCTCCAAAGCGCCCTCCATCGTCATGGCTGAACAAAAAATCGAACTCTTCGCACGCCGCCTCGATCGGGGCGTTCAGCAAGCCGTCCACAACAACAGTGCGGCCGGCACCGAGAAGCGTTACAGCGTCCTCGGCACAGACTACTCCGCTCCCGACGATCTCCGCCGCCTCGCCGGACAGATTCGCCAGCATTCGATCGAGCATCTCGATACCTACCTCGAGCAGGCCGAGCAAAGCCTCAAACGCCAGGGCGCCCATGTTCACTACGCCGTCACGGCCGAGGACGCCTGCCGCGCGGTATCGGATATTCTTCAGAAAGCCGGCGCCAAAAAGGTCGTGAAGTCGAAGAGTATGATCTCCGAGGAGATTCATCTGAACGACCACCTCGGTTCTGTGGGCATAGAGTCCGTCGAGACCGACCTCGGCGAATACATCATTCAGATCGATGGCGACCACCCCAGCCACATCGTCAAGCCAATCATCCACAAAAACCGGCGCGATATTGCGAAGAGCTTCGAGCGCGAAGGCCTCGGCGACTACAACGACGACCCGGAAACAATCACCCGCCGCGCCCGCGTATTCATGCGGGACAAATACCTGCAAGCGGATGCCGGCATCACCGGCGCGAACTTCGTCTCCGCCGAGAGTGGTCGCCTCGTCCTGGTGACCAATGAAGGCAACTCCCGCTTCTGCCTTGCCGCGCCAAAAATCCACATCGCCCTCGTGGGAATCGAAAAAGTCATTCCCTCGGATGCCGAACTCGCCGTTCTTCTGAACCTTCTTGGCCGCTCAGCCACTGGCCAACAGCTCACCGTCTACACCGAGTTCATCAACGGCCCTGCCCGCACCGACCGTCCTTCTGGCCCGCAGGAAATGCATGTGATCTTCGTGGACAACCAGCGCTCGCAGATTCTCGCCTCCGACTGCCGCGAAATCCTGCGATGCATCCGCTGCGGAGCCTGTTTGAATGTTTGTCCCATCTACCGCCAAGCCTCCGGTCATGCCTACCGCAGTGTTTACCCGGGCCCTGTTGGCGCCGTTCTCTCGCCCCTCCTCGCAGGAAAAAACTTCAAACAACTCGCCGATCTTCCGAAAGCCTCCAGCCTCTGTGGCGCGTGCAATGAAGTCTGCCCGGTGGATATCCCGATCCCCGACCTGCTTCTCAAGCTCCGCAATCGTGGCCACGAAGAGCACGCTCCTTCGCCCGGCACACCGCCCATGGGTGCTTTCGCGAAGCTGGCTTCCAGCCCGATGCTCTGGCGCTTCGCCATGAAGAGCAACAAGGTCATGAACCTCGTTCCGTTGGAAAAACTTCCTCTCCCCTACCTGCAACCCTGGCTGAAAACCCGCACGCTCCCTGAGTGGCGTGGCGGTGAATTCCGCTCTTGGATGAAAGACCGCCGCAAAAAATGAGCACCGCCCGCGAACAAATCCTTTCCAGCGTCCGTTCAGCCCTCGCGCCCTTGCCCGAGCGCACACCGCGTCCTGTCTTTTCAAAAGAAGCCGCCGAACCGCAGTGGCTTGCTGCCGAGACAGATTCCATCGCCCTCTTTCAGAAACGAGCTGAAGCCACTGGCACGAAATGTTTCACCGACATGGAGTCTTGCGCCGCATGGTTGCGCAGCCAAGGCGTCCGCGTGGTTTACATCCCTGCGCCCCTCACCCGCTTGGCTTCGCTCTGCTCGGACTTCTGTGAAGTCACTTCCGAATACACCCGCGCCCGGGTCAATGAGATCGACGCCGCATTCACACCTTCCGCTGGCGCGATCGCGGAATCCGGCACCATCATCCTCAGCGACGAATCGACCCCCGACCGCCTCGCAGCTCTCGCCCCGTGGCACCACATCGCGCTCGTGAGCCGCGCCGAAATCCACCGCACCATCGCCGACGCCCTTGCAGTCATGCCAGACGACCCGAACCTCATTTGGGTCACCGGCCCCTCGAAAACCGCCGATGTCGAAGGCATCCTCATCCAAGGCGTCCACGGCCCAGGCGCCCAAGCGTGTTTGATTCTTTAAACACGAGATGTCGCAGCTTAGGGGGACAAAAGTGCAAGAAAATGAACCCTGACCCCCAGTTCCACAATTTAAAACCCTCGCCGACTTCGCGACGTTAGTGGATAAATAAAATTCCAACCACCTGCTATTAAAAAATGGGTAGATTAAATTTTGACTCAGAATCTGACGAATTTAAATTAAACTCAAGTGCTCTGCTTGAACTTTACGATCAGAATCCAAACTATGACGAATTAGGATCTCCAATCACCGCAATAACATCTCTCATTGGCGAAGATTTGTTGCTTGGCTTATTTGATCACTACTTGCGCAATAAAAAAGGTGACGCCATTGTTTCGCTGGATTACTCCTGCACAAATGGGCGCCTAAGAGGGCGTCGACTTGATGCTTGGATAGAAACTAAGAACAATCCAGAAGCACTATATCAAACAGAGGTTAAAAACTGGTGTGCAAGTGCCATCGGAGGCAGACCAATAACCAATACAGAGACATTGCTTGATGCTGCAAAGCACAATAGGGAGAGGTATTTGAATCATACTGAAACAGCCAAAAAAGTTTGGAAGGTATTGTTAAAAATGAATCCGCCAGAGTGGTATCCAGAAATTAAATCTTTGCCTTTACTTGCATTTTGGTCACCGATCGCACCCGAAAAGGAGATTAATTCTGAAGATTTTCTAGAACCTTTCTTTGAAGTCGAAACGCAAGAGTTTGAAAAAATAATCTTGGGTTCTAAACTATTTACTCATAATGGTTCTTATGCAGAGAGAGTCTCGATCTTTTCAGCTTCTAACTATCTTAGAAGGATTAAAGATTGTAATGTTACTGTGCGAATGCCAAGGGTAAAACAGCGCTTAGAAATAATGGGAAAGATGGGTTTCTCTATTTAATATCTACTCAAAGGCCGTGTCGCAAATCATGCCGACTTAAACCCAGGCAACCAAATACCGAACAAGACTCACCAGTCCACGGCGGGTATCGCTCCAGTTTGAACTCAAACTTCCATCACCACTGTGGATGAACAAAGGAATGTGAAAACATAACTCTCATATGATGTGGTTTGAAGAGTTGACAGGATTCCCTGAAATATCGCCCTCGGATGTTCGGAAGCGACTTAGCTTGTCGGCCACTATGCTCACTTCACTGGAGAATGGTCAAAGTTGGAATTGCGGCAAGTTGGAGGTTTCGTCGCTTTGCGACCTCAGGAATCGGATGGAGAGCATTGTCAGGTCATCACCTCTGCGAGTGAGCGAGGTGGTCGCAGATATCCAAGAACTTCACGCGATACGCACCAATTCGGGAGCCCTCTTCCAGGTAGCTTCCCAGTTCAATCTGCTTGAAATGGTTTCACCTGATATGACACCTGAGCAGGGGATAGGCATTTACCAGAATGATTTTACACAAGGGCCCGCCTGCGCGATCGCTGCTGGAGCAGGAACGATTTATCGCAACTATTTCGCGCCGACTAACGGCATGATTGGTCAAAGTGAATCCAATCAGATTGACTGCTTGGCAGAAGTCGGCAGGGCACTTGGGAATCGGGATCGCCAGCTTTGGGAGATGCGCAATGGTTATGCGCTCGCTTCTGCTGGCGGGCTCCAAGAGATTTCGAAGAGACTACAAACCTCGACACCCGACCAACTCGATGAGCTCCGAGGCCAGCTTAAGGTTGGGATTCAGTGGGGAACACAAGTGACAATTGGGGGATGTTCTCACTTAGTCAGTCAGATCTATTGTTCCGCCCTGCCTGTCGCCTACTCTGCTTACGGTCAAAATGCATGGAAAGACTTTGCAGTTTTGATTCTAGAGGCAGCGTATGAGGCCACATTATGTGCGGCAGCGATCAATTCGCAGATGACGGGAAACAAAACGGTATTTTTAACTTTATTGGGAGGTGGAGCGTTTGGTAACGAGACCAGCTGGATTGTTGGTGCCATGGATCGGGCTCTGAGGATGCATGCTGATTCAGGACTGGAT
>JBIKUM010000580.1:0-3323 GCA_044347585.1 Terrimicrobiaceae bacterium | reverse complement strand
CCTTCCGAGCCTGCCAAGGCTAAGTATCGGTCGATCCCTGCTGACGAGAAGGTTGCCCTTGAGGGAGCCCCTTGCGACACCACGGTCTACCCCTTGGGCTACTGCAAGTTCCACTGGCGGAATCCCAAGTTCCAGAACGCTTGCAGCCTCTACGAGGACCAAGTTGACGAGCTTGCTGCCTTCTTCCAGTCGCCTGAATATCCAGCTTGGAGGGCTGCTGCCAAGGCTGCTGGGCTCCGAAAGCGGGGTGTCAAGAGGGAGGGCAACTGAGATGCAAGACCTTGCCTTCAGTTATCTGTGCGGTGCCGTTTCCTACTGGTTTATCACAACCTTTTTTACTATGGGGTGATTATGAAGGAAGTTGTGGCAGTCGTGACACCAACCCTTGTTCCTACTCCTGACAAGGTGATTTCGTGGCTGGATGACGTTGAAGGCTTCATTTTGACCGAGGCCTATTCCTGACCTGACTAAGAGACTCCTGTGAAGTGTGTGGCCCGGCCAGTCCTGAGGGAAACCTTGGGGCTGGCCGGGTTTTTTTGTGGCTCGACAAAAGCCTCTATCTGGATTGTCCAATCTGCGTAAGAAAGGTTTGCCATGAGTGAATCTGACCACTGCGATTCTTGCGGCTGCTTCCTCCAGCTTGAGGGAGTCACGACCTGCCCCAAGTGTGTCCAAGGGGAGGGTGAAGAATGAAAGCCACCGTCACCCTGACCATCATTTTCAATGAGAAGTTTACGCCCAGCCCTGACTCTTGGGACTGGCAAGACCTGCTTGACCTAAGGCCGGACGAGTCAGTTGTTGTCGAAAGCTATGAGGAGGATGAGTGATGAGCAACGTCAGCACCATCGAGGAGCTTGCTGCCCACCTGAAGCTGCGTGGTTTCAGGGGGCCACAACCTGAGGAAAGCCGGGAGCAATACGTCAGAGCCTTCTGCAACTGGCTGGCCCCGCAACTGACTTGGAGCCACACCACAAGAGAGGGAGATAAGAAGTGAAAGCCAAGGACAAGACGGTTGAGGATTGGGTGGTGGTCATCAAGCTGGCCATCGAAAAGGACTCTCCCTTCAAGGGGATGGTTGACCTGAGGGACATCTTCAAGCTGCCGGTTGAGACCCAGTACGAAATCTATGACGCACTGTCCCCGGCTGAGAGGGACAGGCTCAAGGACATCTATGGTCCTAAGAAAGGAGATGAGGAATGAGTGACGCCGACGAGATCAATCGACTTCGGAAAAGCCGGGACTACTGGGTTCGGCAGGCCATGGCTTTCTCCGAACACGCCGACAACATGAGGCTTGCCCTCATGGAGCAGGCCGATGTGGTTCGCCGGGAAGATGTTGTTGCAGGCCGCGCTGCCTCTGCCCATGACTTGCTGGCCGCTCTCAAGAAAGCAGTGGATGTCATGCAGGACTACGACATTGACGAGCATCTGTCCGGGGAGTTTGAGGTTTTTACAGACGCCATTGCCAAGGCAGAAGGGAGGGGCCATGAGTGACATCAAGTTCAGTGGCGTCTTGGAGGACTTTCACACAGGCGACAATACCAAGGTGCCTTTCACTGTGGTGCTGGCAGAGGGCGGCACCCTTTGGTTTGGTGCCGAAGGCTACGGGGACTGCGGTTCTCAAGATGGCTGCGGCCTGCCCGTCAAGGTTGAGTGGTATGAGGGTCAGCTTTGGGTGCTGATTTGGGCCGACATCAACAGCGAAGACCCGACACACAAGATTTCCTTGGCTGGTGCAAGGGAGTCTGAAAGGAGGGCTGAGTGAAGTGCTTGAGGTGTGACCAGCCTGTTGCTGACGAGCGGGCTGAGTTTCTTCTTGAGACTGGGCGGTCGGTTACTTGCCTTGGCTGCTCCGGTGAGCATCGCAAGGTGACGTTTATGAGCTACGGGCACAAGACTGCTGGGTCATTGGTTGTTGTAGGCCATGACCCCGAACAAATTCGGATGGCATCAAGGGCATACAGGAGGGCTCGATGATTAAAAGCATTACCAACAACAGTTCCGCCAGCGGTCTCATCAGCGAAGTGATGACCGTCACCCCACAAGTTGCCAAGTCTTGGCTGACAACTGCCAACAAACGCAACAGAAAGATGTCGGAGCGAAAGGTCAAGTCGATTGCCCGGTCCATCACCAAGGGACTGTGGAGGGTGACGCATCAAGGCATTGCCTTCTACGAGAACGATGTCTTGGCTGACGGACAGCACCGGCTTGCAGCCATTGTCTTGGCCGGGGTTCCGGTCCAAGTGATGGTGACTTACGGCCTGCCACTTGAGGCCCATGACTCTTTGGACAAGGGCGACAAGAGGACTCTCGGGGACAACATGGACTTTACCGGCAAGCACCTGAGCCGGAATGCCTTGGCTGTCTACCGGGCAATGCTTGTTGAGCTTGAGCGTCAGACCATTGGTGCTGAGTGCTGGAACTCGACCACCTATGAGGAGGTTGAGCTTGGTGAGTTTGCCAAGATGCAGTCCCAGTACGAACAGGCAGTGATCTTTGCCATGTCCGTCCGGCAGCACCGGAAGATTGCCATTGCTCAGGTCTACGCTGCCATTGCTGCGGCTTCGTTCTCAGCAAACAAGACCCGCCTCAAGGAGTTCATGGAAATCCTTGCCAGCGGGATTGCCCCTTCTGCCGGTGACACTGCGGCAATCAGGCTTCGGGAATACCTGTTGTCCAACGTCCTTCACAAGGGAATTCCGGCACGGTTCGACACCTACGTTCGGTGTTGCACTGCGATTGTTGCATTCCTTGAGCATCGCGGCCTGAGCAAGCTGTATGCACGGCCCGATGCCACGTTTGAACTCCCGCCAGTCTAGTAACTGGCACCCACTTACTTAGCGGCAGCCAAGTGCAAGCCTTGGCAAGTGGGCTCAGGCATTGTGCCTGCACTAAAGAAAGAGGTGAGTATGAACAAGATCATCAACGTCGATGGATCGGGCAAGGACGGTGGGATGATTTACTGGGAGCCCGAGGAGATGAAGATTGCTGACCTTGCTGCGGCACTCAAGGGGGTGAACCTTGATGGGCTGGCTCCCAAGCACAGCGTCAAGGCGGCTGCCCTGCAAGATGCTTTCATGACCTTCATCGAGAAGGCCAAGATCAAGGTGCGGGGCAAGCCAATCAAGACCTTCCGGCTGTCGGCAGATGTCACTGGGTTTGATGCCCGCCAGATCAATCCCGGCAATGAGGATGTTGACCCGGTGTTTGTGGCAAGTGTTGTGATTGATGCCAACGGGATGGTCTGCATCCCCAAGCACAACTCAGCCATTCTTCCCCAGCTCGACAACCATAAGTCTCAGGTGGAGGCGGTGTTGCAGAAGG
>JBIKUM010000282.1:0-4016 GCA_044347585.1 Terrimicrobiaceae bacterium | reverse complement strand
CCCGGCAGGCAATATCATGGTCAAACAGATCACGGGAGCCATCGCCCGCCGCATCTGCCCATGGGCGGTTGTGGGGGACAAACTCAAACGCGGCGAGCGCTTCGGCATGATCCGCTTCGGGTCGCGCACCGAAATTTTCCTCCCGATGAGCGCCGAGGTGCTGGTCAAACTCGGAGACCGGGTGCGCGGCGGGGAAACGCCTGTCGCAAAACTAAATCCGCACTGCTAAGAACCCATGCGATTCCCCAACGAGCCTAAAATCTACCTCCTGCCGAACCTCATGACGGCGGGGAACCTCTTTTGCGGTTTCGCGGCGACATTGCGAATCATCGAGGCGGCCACCCTTGTCTCCAACGGCCAGCCTGCGGGAACCCTTTACCACGAAGCGATCGCTTTCATTCTGGGCGCTTGTGTTTTCGACCTGCTCGATGGACGCCTTGCCCGACTCGGTGGACATGAAAGCCCATTCGGGCGCGAGTTTGACTCGCTCGCCGACACCATTTCTTTCGGCATCGCTCCGGCGCTTCTTGTTTATCAAATCGTCCTCCGAGATTTTCAGCGAACCGGCTGGCTCATTGCTTTCTTCTTCCTGCTCTGCGGCACGCTCCGTCTGGCGCGATTTAACTGTGTCGCCGCCGCCAATGCGGACAAACCGGACAAGGATTTTTACGGCTTCCCCATACCTGCCGCCGCCGGTCTCATTGCTTCCCTCACACTCCTCATGCTCTGGCTGCAGGCGGATGACCGCACCATCGGGCCATGGAAAAACGCGCTGCCGCCACTTTTGATTTTTCTCTCCTTCATGATGTTCAGCCATGTGAAGTATCCGAGCTTCAAAAGCGTGAATTGGCGCACCCAGCGTTCGATCCCCGCCTTTTTGGGGCTCATTTTCCTGCTGGCATTCACGGCGATGAATTACCAATGGATGCCCGCCGTCCTCTTTGTTTCCTTCCTCGTTTACGGTTTTGTGCGGCCGTTTATTTCAAAAGCCATTCGCAAGGAAATCGAGGACGACGAACCTGAGACGCCTGTTGCCTAAAAACGTTCTCCGTTTAGGGCAGGCTCCCGCGCTTCGTCTCGCGCAGGTAGGCTTCCATCGCCGACCAAGCTCCGGCGGCATCCCCCGCCTGCAGGGCCAGGATGCACCGCAAACGCAGGCCCTCCGGTTGATTCGCTTGCGCCGACTCGGCAACTTCGCGCCGGGCGGTCACAGGATTTCCCTTCGCTGCAAAGTAGGCAACGCGCAGGGCCAGATCGCGCGGAGGCTCCTCCGACTTCAGCACTTCAGGGGGCAACTCCGGCAAGGAGAGATCAATTTTGTAGCGATTCCCCGCAGCGGCAATGACGGCGGCGAATTCTTTCCGTGAAACCATCTGCCGCACACGAACCGGCCAAGCCGACTCCTCCCAATCAGGATTCGCACGCAGAAATTCCTCCAATTCGACTTTTCCGCCGCGATTAAACCAAGAGAGCAAAAATTCCCGCCGCTGCTCCGGAGTGAGCTTTTTCAAAAAAGCAGCATCCTTTGCGACATCCTCCATCCGCGCATTTGGCGAACTCGCCGTCCATGCGATCTGCAGATCCGGCGACAGCGTCGCATATTGGCCGAGGGATTCAAAAAGCCCAGCATGCGGTCGCGCTTGGGAGAGGAGGGTGCGGTAGTATTCCACAATATTCGCATATCCCCCGCCCTCTTGGATCCGGAGATGCTTTTGCAAGGCCTCGCCCCAGAGCGGGGCCGTCCGGGCGATGTCAGCTTGCATCCAAAGCCTTCCTTGGTCGTAAGGAATCTTGGCACTGACAGGATTCAATGCCCTCTCCGCCGCAAAAGCCGCATCCGCCACCCTCGGGTCCCCCTGGCTCACGATCTCGCTGTAGCCAAGCTCTCTGTAAAGCCCACGCTCCATAGGGCTGAGTCCAAGCTCGGCATGCCCAAGGGCGACCGCCTCCTTGGCGCGCCCCTCCGCGTTGAGCTTGCGGATTTGCTCGACCACGATTTTGCCACGGTAGGGAGGAAAAGGATGTTCAGAAAACCATTGGGAGCGGACGAGAATCACTCCCCCGGCCAGCAGAACCGCGCCGCATACGCCAAAGACAGTGCGTTGAAGAATCCAGGAGAGGCTCTTCTCAGTTTGCGTCGGCGCGGGATTTCCAAACGCCAAGCCCGCCAGCACAAGCACCCACCATCCCAGTTCGATGCGGTGGATCGGGACATCCACAAAACCATGCAACATCGCCGCCAGGGCTGCGGCAACGACACCCCAGCGCAGCGGCCATGAGCCCGTATCACGCAAACGAAAGATATCCCGGATCAGCAAAGCCAAAAGCGTCAAAGCCAGAAGCAGCGCGGGAACTCCAGCCTCAGCGGCCAGCATAAGCCAATCGCTCTCTGGATGAATCGGCATCGCCTCGTCGATGCTTGCCTGCATGTAAAAAGGAAAAACATACCCGAATGTCCCGAGCCCCGTCCCGGTGAGCGGGTAGTCCCGGATGATATGCAAGGTATCGAGAAAAATTTTGGACCGAAGATCGCCCGCGAAGAACTTGGGTTGGGACGCCTCCTCCATACCCAAGAAGTCCAAAATACGATTGCGGGCCTCACCCTCGGATATCAGAAAAATCCAGACCAGCGTTCCGGCAATGGCGAGCGAAGATACCAGCAGCGGTAGCGAGCGGTGCGCTCTGCCAAGTAGGACAAGCCACAGCACCACGCCAACGACCAGAAAAACAACCCCGCCGCGCGAGATGGAGTAAAACAACAGCGAGTAAACGCACAACCCGAGCGAACCGACCGCCAGCAGGAAGACAAAGGGACGCCGCATCGACCACGCCTCGCGGATGATTCCCAGTGCAAGCACACTGCCCGTCACAAGCAGGGCCGCCGTATGGTTTCGATTTGGAAAAAAGCCAAACTCCGGCGGCGACCATCCGCGCTTGTCGAAAAAGGGATACTCCCAGCCGGTCGTCTTCGCGTAGATGGCCAGTGCCGCATAGCCCGCGCAGGCCAGCAATCCCAAGAGCGCCACATACAGCTTCACACCCGACCGCACAGGATGCCCCAGCGAAAACAACCCCGTCACCAGCGCGCCAGCAAGAAGGACCAGCCAGTAAATCGTCTCACGCGGCGCCAAAGTGATCCATGGCAGCGATGGAAAAGCCTGATAGCCCAGCAATGCCAACCTCCACTCCGGCGTTGGAAACCAAGTCTGGGGCAGCAGGCTCAAGCTCGATGCGCCAAGGATTCCGGCACAGAGAAGCCAATACCGCAGCGGCACAACCCGGTTCGGCGCAAAGACAATCATCGCCAATCCCGCACAAACGAAAAAAATACCAGTCGCCCCCTGCCTCGCACCCCCGGCCAAAAACACAGCCGCCATCGCGCCGAGCACAAGAATCACCTGCACCAACGCCGAGCGAAAGGGAGGATAAGAGGTGTTTTTTTGTCCGCTGGCCATGAATTGCGGTGAACCCGCCGAGTGCCCGCATACATCACACCCGCAGCGGCATTTGCTCAAGCGGGAAAAACTGTGAATAACTTGCGAAAAACTCACTCCCTCCCCATAGGGTTGTTCACATCCTCTTTGTGAATGAACGGGAAAAAGGCTATCAAGGCGCCATGACATTGAGCGACATCCAGCGATTGCTTGCGGAATTGGAAACCCACCCCACCCGCAGCCTTGGCCAGAACTTTCTCCACGACCAGAATCTGGCTCGTTGGACCGTCGCCCTTCTCGACATTCAGCCCGGCGATCACATCGTGGAAATCGGTCCCGGACTTGGCGCGCTCACCGAGTTTCTCGTGACTCCCGAAACGCGCCTCACCCTCATCGAAAAAGACAGCCGCCTCATCTCGCATCTCAAGGCGAAATTCGAGCATGGAACAAACCGCGTGTTCCACGCCGATGCCTTGGAATTCGACCTTCGCGAACTCTGGGGCCACGGCCCGGTGAAGATAATCGGCAACCTGCCTTACTACATTTCCACACCCCTCATTGCGAAATACGCATCCGCCCTCT
>JBIKUM010000233.1:0-4898 GCA_044347585.1 Terrimicrobiaceae bacterium | reverse complement strand
CGTTGATTCCAGGCAGACTACGGCGCCATTTTGATCGCAAAGAGGATTCGAGAGGACATTCCAAGCGGCCCCATGCCCATGACAGCAAGAGGCAGGCGGGATGTCGAAAATAAATCCAACAAACGGGCAACATCAGCTGGACTGGCCGTGTGGGCTGCGATTTTTACGGCGTCGGCGCGGCAGTCCTCAGCCTGCCGGATGACTTCCCTCAAGCGCGCGGAGGAAGGTGTTTTTTTGAAATCGTGGAATGAGGCGAGCACGGCCACTCGGGAGTCTTTGGCTTTTTGAACGACACTCTGCAGAGAAACAAGCGAGCGCACTTCGATATCCACGATCGCAGCCACTGGAAGAAGTGATGAGAGGGCGTCTCGCCGCGCTGCGGATGACATCGAGTTTTTGCCGCCTTCAATGGAGTGCCTTGCGGTGATGATCCATGGGAATTTGGCATTCGGGATCGCACAGCCAAGGCAATCGGCACGCCACTCGAGAAAATCGACCGCGCCATCAGGCAAGCGCGCCGCTTTGCGGGCAGCCTCGGGCGAATCCACAATCCCCACCACGGCTCCGGGCTTGAAGACCGAAACTATGGTGTTGCGTTTAGGCTTGGCACTCGTATCTGTTGCGAGTCGGCCAGTGCCGTGGGACTTGGTTGACATATTTCCTTCATGCTTGCTCAACGCAACGAAATCAATCTGCAACTCCTCAAGGTGTGCGACGCCGCTCTTCTTGGCCTCACATTCTGGTTCGCCCATTTTTTGCGTTACCACCGCGTGATTGTCTTGGACCGCATCGTCGAGATCGATCCATTCCCAAGCTTCGTCTGGATGCTTGCGGTCATCATCCCCTTCGCGCCTTTTTTTTTAGAGACTCAGGGCTTTTATAATCATCCGCAGGAGAAAACCGCATGGCGTTCCATGCAGAAGATTACTATGGCGGGAATATGGCTTTTCGTCCTTCTTGGCGCTGCTGTGATTTTCCTCAGGCTGGAGGTGCCCAGCCGCTCGGTGCTCATTTTGTTCGCATTGTTTGCGCCCTGCGTTTTGCTCCTGCGCGAGAAGTTGGAAATCGCGAACTACCATCGCAAAGTGCGGGCCGGAAAAGTCGGCGAGCGAATCATTCTGGCCGGCGAACCAGCCTGTATTGACGCACTGGTCGCAAGCCTCACACCAGTTCAAAAAATGGAGATGCTTGTCGTAGATCGCATCGATCTCACTTCGGGAACCATCGAAGACTTTGTTTCATCCCTGCACAAACACTCAGTCGGGCGCGTGATTCTCGCCTTCAAAAACATGGATTTGGGCAAAGCCCAAAGCGCCATCGAAGCCTGCGAAGCCGAGGGCGTCGATGCTTGGCTCAGCACGGAATTCATTCCGACATCGATTGCCAAGCCGGCTTTCTCCTCGCTTGGCATGCGCTCGATGCTCGTCTTTCGAAGCAAGCCTTCGGCCCAGTGGGGACTCTTTTTTAAAAACCTCATCGACCGGGTTGGGGCTTTCATTGGCTTGGTCATCCTTGCCCCACTCCTGCTTGTCGTGGCTGCAGCTATCAAGATCACCTCACCGGGCCCGGCCTTGTTCCGGCAGTCCCGCGCCGGTCTTCACGGCGCACCATTTGAAATGTGGAAATTCCGCACCATGCGCGCCAATGCAGAGCAGCAGAAAGCCGAACTGCAGGCATTCAATGAAATGAAGGGGCCTGTTTTCAAAATGCAGGATGACCCAAGGATCACACCTCTTGGACGCTTCCTGCGCCACACAAGCATCGATGAGTTTCCGCAACTTGTGAATGTGCTGCGCGGCCAGATGAGCCTCGTCGGCCCTCGTCCGCTTCCGATTTACGAAGTCGAAAAGTTTGAACAGACCGTCCATCGTCGCCGCCTCAGCATGAAGCCTGGACTGACCTGCCTGTGGCAAATCAGAGGCCGCAACACGGTGGTGGATTTTTCCGACTGGGTGCGGATGGACCTCGAATACATAGACAATTGGTCTCTTTTCCTCGACGCCTACATTGTCTTGAGAACCATTCCATCCGTGCTTCTAGGAATCGGGGCACGCTGACGCCATGAAAATTCCGCGCGAGCTTATGGACTGCGGAGCCGAGACGGCAATTGTGCTCGGCTCGGGCTTGGGCCTATTTGCAAACAGCCTTCCGGAGATTTTCTCGATTGAATACGGAGCAATCGAGCGCCTACCAACTTCTGGAGTCCCCGGTCACGCCGGGCGATTCCTTGTGACGAAACTTCACGGCCGCCCACTCCTGATCGCGCAGGGCCGAGTGCACCTTTATGAGGGATGGAGCGCTCAGGATGTCGTTAAAAACATCCAACTCATGCATGCCATCGGAATCAAAAAACTCCTCCTCACGAATGCCGCCGGCACGATTAACAACGCCTTTGAACCTGGCACCTGGATGATGCTCAGCGACCACATCAACCTGCTCGGGGCCTCGCCTCTGCGGGGTGGGCCAAACTTCATCGACATGTCAGAAGTTTACAGCCTGCGCCTGCGCCGTGTATTTCAAGATGTTGCCAAGGATGCCAGACTCACCCTGCACGAGGGTGTTTACGCCGCCGTTCAGGGCCCGCAATTTGAAACTCCTGCCGAAATCCGCATGTTGAGGGCGATTGGTGCGGATGCGGTGGGGATGTCCACCGTTCCCGAAGCCATCCAAGCGCGTGCCCTCGGCATGGAGGTCGCGGGTTTTTCCCGCCTCACAAACTGGGCAGCCGGCCTATCCCCTGCCGCGCTTTCGCATGACGATGTGAGCACCGTCGGCAATGAAACTGCCGGACAACTGGTCGAACTGCTGCTTCGAGCTTTCCCACAAATTTAAACTTACCGGCCAAGGATCGCCTGAAATTCGGGATCATTCCTCACAGGGTCAAACTCTGTGGATTTCGTGAAAGCCTCCCGCATGGGCAACCCGCCTTTCTCAACGGCTGCGCGAGCCGCTGCAAAAAAATCCTCCTTCTTGCGATTGCGCAGAGCCGCGCGAGCGAGAGCAAGCTGGTTCTCTGCGACATCGGGCTCCACAGCTACGAGAGCCTTTGCGGCAGCCAGCTCAGATTCGGGCAAACTGCCCGCTTCACCGTATTCCACAGCCACCCTTAAAAAGGCCGCATCCTTTGCGAGCAGGGGGATGGAATTTCCCAGCAAATCGGAGACCTTGTTCGTATCCCCGACGGATGCGTAAAGTTCGAGAAGCTTCTGCACGTCGACCACACTCGCCGGCTGCTTGGCCACAGCTTCCTCGCCCGCCGCGATAGCGCCTTGAAGTTCCTTGCGCTTCTCCGCGATGAAATACATCTGCCAGAGACCAATGTTATTCGGATCCGCATCCAGCGCTGGCTGGAGCATGGCCAACACGCCATCGAAATCGCCACGGTCCCAAAGCATGCTGTTGAGGGCATTGAGGCTTTCACCATTGCCCGGCCAGAGTTCGAGAGCCTGCCGGTAGACCTGCTCCGCCTCGGCATCCATTTTGCGATGCCGGTAGAGATTTCCCGTCGAGGCCCGCAGCTTCGAGAACGAGCGCTGCGCATCGTAGTCTTTCGCGTATTCAGGATTGCCCTTGAGCTTCCTCACATAGGCATCCCAAAACTCAAAATCCTTCCGCACAAGATCGGCAGGCAGTTCATTCAGCGGCTCTCTATTGATGCGATAGACCAACCCATGCGGCTCGGCATGGTCATAGGACCACTCCATCGGAAAACTCTCCTCAACAA
This sequence comes from Terrimicrobiaceae bacterium, assembly GCA_044347585.1. Taxonomy (GTDB): domain Bacteria; phylum Verrucomicrobiota; class Verrucomicrobiia; order Chthoniobacterales; family Terrimicrobiaceae; genus UBA967. The sequence continues at coordinate 1,174 of JBIKUM010000233.1, read as the reverse complement.
AAAACTCATGCGCATCGCGATTTCTTTCCCAGATGAGCCTCGTCACTACGCTATGCGGCAATGACGGATCCACCGCCCCCTTCTCCATCGACGCCTCCATCTCTTTCGAAACGGCATCATTGATTTCCTGCTCCGTTGGAAAAACAAGAGGCTTCTCTGGATAAGCCTCCGCCCGTCCGAGCCAGCGTTCAAAGGCATTTTTCGGCTGCGGCCGCTCCACACCGTAATGATCCGCGAGATACTTCCGGTAGAGAGGCTCCCCCACCCCGTTTTGAGTGATGATATACAAATCCCGCCTGTCAAAGTCGGGATCACGCTTTACGCCGGGAGGCTGCGTGCTTTCACCTAGAATCATGTAGGTCGGCACGAAACGACCGGGGTCTGTCCCACCCAGCACCACACTCCCGCGCGGGAGGTCCTTCAACATATCATGCCCGAAATCCCAGCCGAACCACCGTCCACGCTGGCTGCATCCATCGTAGTTGAAAAACAAAGGCCACAACGGCAGCGCCAGCATTCCGTATCGCATCCACGCCAACCGCGGTGCCCGAGAGCAGAACCATAACGCGCCTGCCATGAAACCCAAGCCCGCAAGCAAAGCGAAAATTAGATTCGTGTAGGTGTGATAAGGCATCTGCAGCCACCAACCGCCCACATCCGTCTGCGCACCATCCGCCACTGGTTGCAAAATCGCCGCCAGCACGAATGCGATTTCGAGCACATAAATCCAAGTCCGGGCGGCAACATCCTTCAGCCGCAACACCACCAGCAACGCCGCGAAATACGCCAGCACTCCAAGCGGAGTGAAGCTCCGCCCCAGTTGGAGCCAGAAAAAGCCAACCCATTCCTGCAATTGCGCCAGCAGACCCTTTGCAGGCGGAGCCATGCCCGGCTGAGGCGCTCCATTTTGCGGCGAGGAAACAGGCGCGGTTCCCATCAATTTTCCCAGCGAGCGAAGGCTCTGCTGCGTGAGACTGCCGCCATATTGCGAGCGGTTGAACGAAAAAAAGAACCCCTCCGCCGTGCTCGTGTAGGCCCAGTTCATCGGTGGATTCGTCGACGACGCCAGCGGCATGTAGGCATACGGCAGCAAGCCCAGCGCCACCACAAAAGGCAGATACGCCACCAACCGCCACTCCACCCGCATCCGCCGCACCGCCACCAGCGAGGCAAA
>JBIKUM010000076.1:0-9945 GCA_044347585.1 Terrimicrobiaceae bacterium | reverse complement strand
CGCCGTCTTCAGCACAGGAGCCTCGCCCGAGAGAATCGCAAACCCCAAATAAGCCACCAGCACAGTCATTGCACCCGCCACGACCAAGTCCCAAAAAATCCCACGGCGAACGAGCAGCACCACCAAAAAAGGCAACGGAGCCAACGCCACACTGAGCTGATGATTACTGAACGACAACGCCAACAGAAAAAACGGAAGCATCAGCAGCCACAAACTCTCCGGGCGCCGCAACCATACATACAGCGAAGCCAGATAAAACCCGATCAGCAGCGCATGCAGCGTGTAAACTTCCGCGATGACCGCCTGCGACCACATGGAAGCGCTGAACGCAAAAAGCAAAGCCACCGTCAGCGAAACCACCGCGTTCAGCCCCCGCCAGCGCGCCACCTGAGAGCCCATCATCCATCGCGTGGAACTCGAAAAAAGCATCGCCAACAGACCCGTTGCCAAAGCCCCGCAGAAGCCGCTGAACAGGTTGATCTCCCAAGCCGCATTCCCAAAGGGCAAAAGCTGGAAAAGCCACGCTAACAGCGTCCAGAGCGGATATCCCGTCGGATGCGGCACACCGAAATGCTGCGCCGCCACCACAAACTCCCCCGAGTCCAACAGCGTCACATTCGGAGCCGCCGTCCAAAAATAAACGACCCCTGCGACAAACGCCGCAACGACGCCGACCATCCAATCCGCCCGCGTCCAAATTCGCTCCGCACGCGGCATCTCATCCATCTCACACATCCCCGCACCCTACCCAATCAAACGCTCCAAGCCACCGCGAAAATCGTGCCGCACTTGCCGCCACCGCCACCGCATGCTAACACATCTCCATCGGCCCTGCGCCGCCACACGCCAATTGCGCCCGTAGCTCAGTGGATAGAGCACCGGTCTTCTAAACCGATGGTCGCTGGTTCGATCCCAGCCGGGCGCGCATCCACTCAATCCCGTTTTAAAGCGCTCTGTGCGCGGTCTTCAGACCTCCACATCACCCCACTTCGGAAGCGAACGGCGGATTTCGGGTTTTTTTGAACCCCTTTTTACTGCTTAGCGTAATTGAGCATGAAATAAACCCCAGCCAGCACCAACCCGGTAATAGTTATTCCAAGAGTAATGAGTTTTTGAGTCAGGCGATTTTCCAATTCGGAAATTTCTGCTCGAATCGTGTGGTCGAGGTATTCCTTGGTAACAAGGTCACCCTCACGCTCCTCAACCACAGTTACAATTGCTTCTGCTTGAGTTTCGCTGAGTCCCGCTTCGCGCAAGGATTTGAGACTGGCAATGGCGTTCATTCTGGAAAAAGGTGCGCCGGAAATTTTCGCAAGTCAAGAAACTCTGCTTGTGAAAAGGGCGAATATTCCGAAACCGCCATAAGCCAACACGCAAATAAAAAATGGGCAGTGAGGGGATCGAACCCCCGACCAATAGTGTGTAAAACTACCGCTCTACCGCTGAGCTAACTGCCCGGAAGAATAAAAGCCGATAAAACAAAACCGACTTGTTGTATCATATGATTTTTCACGCCCCTGCTGCAATAAATTTCAAATGTTTTTTAGGATCAGAGCGGATTCAGATCTTTGCAATGGGGGCTTAAGTTGCGCGTTTGCCAAGCATCGACTGATTCGATAAAGAAGCACGAGTGTTTTCTTTGAATTCTCCCGCCCGCATTTGGGACCTCATTTTCGCATGACTGCTAGATTGCCCAAAAGCTGGGAAACCGCCCTGGCGATTATGTTGCTTGTCGCAGCTTGGGCCTGCCTCTACTTGCCACATTTGCGAACGAATCCGGGCTGGTATGGTGACGAGACCCTGACTTTGATGATTGGTAAGTCCCTTTATGAGGGTCAAGGCGCCGATCGTGCCATGCAGGCTACATTTTGGCATCCGAGTTATGCCTATCAGCCGGGTTATGCTTGGGCAGTTGGGCTGGCCTCGGCGGGAACAGGCGGAGATATCTTAGGCGGTCGCGCACTAAATACACTGCTTGCGATCTCCATTGCATTAGTCATATATCTTATTGGAAAAAAGAATTTTGGGAAATCACCCGCACTCCTCTCCGCACTAATTTTCCTCTCCTACGAACAATCCGCTGTGCATTTCCGTTGGATCTACTCCCACAATGCCGTGGCACTGGGCTTCGCCATTGCGGTTTTATTTTTAATTCGCAATGCCTCATTGCGAAGCGATCTGGCGACGGGATTCGGCTTGACCATCGCGACCTTGAGTCATCCGCTTTTCATACATGGATCCATTGCCGCTTGGTTATGTCGTATCAAGCGACCACTCTCATGGCTTCGAATGGCGATCTTTCCAACATTGGCCATTAGCGCTCTGACGCTTTGGACATGGATGCGACTCACCAACAAAAACTGGCTAGCGGAGGATTTTTCAACCTTGGGTCAGTTCTACGCCCAATTCAGCAAGGATAACGGATCTGGGCTCCAGTCCCTGAAAAATGTTTTCTTCTTTTATTCGCAGGACTTTTTTCACTTAGGAGCCTTTGTTTGCGCCTTGATCTGCTGTTGGAGACGATTTCGTGTCATTCCAGTTTTTCTAGCGCTTGTCTCTGGCCTAATGCTTCAAAATCGGCAAAACCTCACGGTTTTTTATTATCAGGCCGTTGTCTTTCTTCCCATACTGGCGCTCGCTTATGCAGGAGCTCTGAGGCTTTTGCTTGTTTATCTGCGGTCGATTGCAGGCCGATCTTCTCGAGTTGCCATGCTTGTCGCTTTTATCATTCCCGCCATTCTTTTTGGTGGTTCTTTCCCCAAATCGCTCAGTGGTAACATAACGCCTCGGAATCAATTTTGGGTCACACAGAATGCCGCTGAGGTAGAGACTGCGGCCGAGTGGATCAACTCCCATGTGACGCCGACAGACCTTGTAGTGTGCCACCAGAATATCGGTTGGCTTCTTAAGTGTCGCACTACCGACTTCATGCAGGCCACGGCATGGAGTGGAAGGCCGACTTTTACTTTTGAAGTGCTTCCCACAAAAGAAAGGTTTTTATTTCCCGCCGACATTTCCTCTGCGAAATATGTGGTTATTGGCGATATCGACCAACGCTGGACATTTGGGCAACCAAGTGTTGGTTGGATCTTAGAAAAACTTGAGAATGAAAAATGGCCTGTGAAATGGCGTGGGGACAACTACTTGATCATTAAAAACCCGGGAATATTAGACTGACATATAAGATGCATTATCAAGAGATTACATCATGCCGCCTCTGCGGTAGCTCCAGATTGGAAAAAGTTCTGCACCTTGGAAATCAAAAGCTCACAGGTGTCTTTCCTCGCACGCCAGATGATGACTTGATTTCTGGTCCTTTGGAGCTTGTGCGATGTGTTCCCGATGGCGAACTGTGCTGTGGTTTGCTCCAACTTCGCCATTCCTACCCACAAGCTGCGATGTATGGGGAAAACTACGGCTACCGGTCTGGCTTGAATCATTCGATGGTGAGGCACTTGGATGGAAAGACCAAGCGCCTTTTAAATCTTGTGAATCCCTCGGAAGGAAGTCTGCTGGTAGATATCGGCAGCAATGACGGAACTTTGCTGAACTCTTACCCAAAGAATTTCCGGCGCGCAGGTATCGACCCAGTTGCCAAAAAATTCCTCCGCTTTTACGACGCCTCGATTGAAATTGTGCCCGACTTTTTCTCGACAGAGACATGGAATCGGAATCTCGGACAGGGCAAGGCCTCTATTATCACCTCGGTTGCGATGTTTTATGATCTGGAGCGACCGCTCGAGTTTGTTGAAGAAATCGCGGCACATCTGGCTCCGGAAGGCGTCTGGCATTTCGAACAAAGCTACATGCCGCTAATGCTAAAGAACATGGCTTATGACACCATCTGCCACGAACATATTGAATACTACGCCCTGCGCCAGATTCATTGGGCGCTTCGCAAGTGTGGCTTGAAGATCATAGCCTTAGAGCCCAGCAATGTGAATGGTGGCAGTCTCGCAGTTACGGCGGCCCTGTCGAACTCGCGCTACCCAGAAGCATCAGAGATGATGCACGCCCTTCTCAATCAGGAAAAAGCGCAAGGATTGGATGAAATGGCACCGTTTTTTGAATTTCGGGATAATGTTTTCCGTCACAGAGATGATTTAAAAGCCGCGATCAAAATTTTTCAAGATTCTGGATTGAAAGTTCTTGGATACGGAGCATCGACAAAGGGGAATGTGATCCTGCAGTTTTGTGAATTCACGAAAGCAGATATTGCGATGATTGGAGAGGTCAACCCCGATAAATTCGGCGCAGTGACACCGGGAACACATATTTCTATTGTATCAGAGGATGTTATGCACAAGGAAAAACCTGATATTTTACTTGTGCTTCCTTGGCACTTCCGCGAATCAATCATCGAGCGTGAGAAAGACTTTATCCAGCGAGGCGGGCGATTGCTTTTTCCCCTACCCCAAATCGAATTGTTTCCCGCTTGAAGACCTTAGTTCTCATTCCCACTTTTAACGAGAGGGAAAACATCAGCCAACTTCTAACGCTCTTGGAGGCGGAGGCTCTGAATGTAGATGTGCTTTTTGTCGATGATGGCTCACCTGACGGAACAGAGCTCGAGATTAAGCGCTTTGCTGAAACCAATCCACGGATTCATCTTCTGCAAAGAGATGGCAAGTTTGGAATCGGCTCCGCACACAGAGATGGCATACTATGGGCCTACGCAAATCGCTTCGATCGACTTGTCACAATGGACTGCGATCTAACGCATTTGCCATCAGACATCCCATCTCTGCTCTCTGCGTTGACGAAATCGGATGTTGCTGTTGGCACAAGATACAATTCCCCAAAAAGCTTGGAAGGATGGAATTGGCGGCGAAAGTGCCTTACTCGGACAGCTCATTTGCTCACCCGTTTTTTTCTCGGAATTCCCTACGACTGCACAGGCGCCTTTCGCGCCTACCGATTGGATAAAATTTCGGAGGAACTTTTTAAAATAGTCCAGTCGCCGAGTTACCCTTATTTCTTCGAATCTCTGTTCATATTGCATCACAACGGATTTAAGATTTCTGAAATACCGATAAGCCTCCCGCCTCGCACTTATGGCAGCTCTAAAATGCCTCCTGCGGAGCCATTTCGCGGAATAAACCACCTTTGTAGAATGGCACTCGACCGAATCCTACTTCCCGAGAGATTCGGATGCCCTAAACTTCAGCTAGCCCCCAATCCCAACCTTGCTCCAAGTGATGGATGGAACGCCTACTGGGAGAGGTCTAAGGAATCTGGGAACCTCCTTTATAAATCTCTTGCAACAATTTATCGACGAGCAGTTATCGCCCCTCGATTAACTCAGGAAATCCATAATTTGTTTCACCAAGGCGACGCCGTGCTTCATGCGGGTTCCGGGAGCGGACATGTCGATCGGTCTATTCAATCTTTTATAAAAATCACGGCTGTAGATTCCTCTCTGCAAGCCCTTGATATTTACAGCCGCTGCGTGCCACTTGCCAGCGCGGCAGTTCACGCCTCAGTGTTTGAGTTACCATTTAAAAACAATGCATTTGATGGAGCCTACCATCTTGGTGTTATCGAGCATTTCAGCCCAGTGGAAATCGGCCAATTTCTGTCCGAACTTCATCGCGTTATCAAACCCGGTGGGCGTCTTCTGATTTTTTGGCCCCACCAAAAGGCCACAAGCGTTTTCGTGCTAAAAATCTGGCATCACCTTGCAGGAAAAGGCGCACCACCTCTGCATCCGCCTGAAATTTCGCTTGCAAAAGACAAAGATTCCGTGGCGGAACTTCTTAAGTCTTCAGGTTTCCAGATGGATTCCTACTCATTTGGCATACGGGACTTCTGGGTTCAGGCAGTCATTCAAGCGACTCGAGTTGACGATTAATTTCGATTTTCACCATCTCTCCAACCCATTCCTCAAAAATTCGTTTGGGTTCCCACCCGAGGTCTCGCCGCGCCTTTTCGATATTCCCGACTCGCGGCAGAGGAGCATCAAGTCGAAAAAGAGACTGATCCTGAACAATATAATCTCGGAAATTTAATCCAACGCTTCCAAAAGCATTCTTACAGAAGTCCTCAACACTCCGCCCAATGCCAGAGGCAAAAATATAGTTACCCGGTCTCTCTGCCTCCAAACTCAAGCGAAACCCTCTTGCAAAATCCGAAGCATGAGTCCAGTCCCGCACCGCCTGAAGATTGCCCATTTTGAGATGAGACTTCCTTCCGTTTAAAATAGAGGCCACGCCTTCCGCGATCCGCTTTGAGACAAAATCCGAACGACGCAAATGCGACTCGTGATTGTATAAAATTCCAGTCACGCCAAAAACACCCTTTGACTCGCGGAAATAGTCTACGAGATGCTCGCCCGCTAGTTTTGCAACACCATAGGGATGCATTGGAGTGGGAATTGTGAACTCATCCTGCGGTGTAACCCGAGGACTGCCAAAAATCTCGCTCGAACCCGCGAAGAAAAATCGTGTTTTAGGCGAGCGCTCCACGATCCATCTCAAGAAAATCAGCACCACATCCACCGACATTTTAAACACATCTCTCTCAAATTGGGCTGTATCCTCCAGCATGCTAGGGCAAGCTAAGTGGTAGATTTCGTCTGGCCGAGAAGCATCTAAAATGTCCCAAATACCCGCTTGCTTCTGTCCGTGAAGTTGGAAATCCCCGCAAAGACTCGAAGAGCGAAAAACTTTCCTGCCAGAAGCTTCCAAATCCTTGCCAAGCCAGTAGCCAGTTTGTCCTCCTGCACCCGTGATGAGCGATTTGAACGAATGTTGAGGAGAGTGAGCAGATCGCATTTAGAATCGAATTTTTTACGAAGCTCGCGCCTAAAGGCATCCAAATAATTTGCTACAGACTGGAAAAACTCTCACCTCTCCAGCGGTCCCGGCACATGCACCCAAGCCATGTTGGCGGCTTTGGCGGCTTCGATGCCGATGGGGCTGTCTTCGAAGACCACGCAGTCCTCAGGCGGGACAGACATGAGTTTTGCGGCGAGGAGGAAGGGTTCGGGATGGGGTTTTCCGCGCTCGTAATCTTCGGCGCAGACGATGGCTTGGAATAAGTCGCGGATGCCGAACACGTCGAGCGTGGCTTCGACGAGTTCGCGGTGACCGCCTGAAGCCACGGAAAGCGGCACAGTGCCGTGCATGGATTTTACTATTTCCAGCACCTCGGGCACGGGAACCACTTCGGGGATGAGGCTGAGGTAGTATTTTTCTTTGCATCGCACGGTTTCGTCCACATCCAGCGCGAGACCGTATTTTTCGTTCAGCAGGCCGACAATGACGGCCGTGGGACGCCCACCCCATGCGTAAAAAAGCTCCTCGGGATACTCACCGCCGAAGTCCGCCATGGCCATGGACCAAGCGCGGTAATGCAACGGCATGTTGTCCGCAATGGTTCCGTCACAATCAAAAATGTATCCGCCAAATGCGCGGTCCGGTATGTCGAGTTTCAAAAAAATTACTCCGTGCGTGTGTTGTAAAAAATGTCCCCAGGTGGAGTCGAACCACCATCTGAGCTTTAGGAGAGCCCCGCTCTATCCACTTGAGCTATGAGGACGCTGATCGGCCTATTTTTAAAGACCGCTTGCCTTGTTTCGATACCACTCAAGGAGGGAATTGTCACACGACTTTTTGCTGGCAACCGTATCGTATAGCGATACACTTAGGAAGTGATTGTGGAATTTTACTGCAAAGAGACAGCCCACCTCTGGCAGTTTGGGAAATCCAGCAAGTTCTCCACAATCAAGAAGCCAGCCCTGCGAAAACTCCAGATGCTCAATCAAGCGCTTAACATCACAGACCTCCGTGTTCCTCCTGGCAACCGCTTGGAGTCGCTCAAAGGCAACCGAGACGGGCAATACTCGATACGAATCAATGACCAATGGCGAATTTGCTTCTGGTGGACTCAGGAGGGGCCAACGCTGGTCGAGATTGGAGATTATCATTAACCATGAAAAAGCTTCCTCAAATTCCGCTCGGTCCAGCTGAAAACCGCCCTGGGGAAATCCTACAAGAAGAATTTCTGATACCCTTGGGATTGAGCCTCCGCGAACTGGCGCGGCAGATGGGTTGCGGGCCGGCGCGCATTTCAGAAATCGTTCGCGGCAAAAGGACGATAACGGCGGAAACCTCGATCTTGCTAGGCAGGGCCTTGGGCGTTTCGCCAGGTTTTTTTCTGGGACTGCAGTTTGATTATGACCTTGCTTGTGCGGCCCTGAGGCTTCGACACAGAGTTCCCTCGCCTGTCACGCGAGTTGCAGCGGTCTGACGCGCGTTCTCTCGGATCTTTTGAAATCGTGAAGCCGCTTTTACTAAGGCGCGACTTCGTAGACTTTAAAGAAACGGTTTGCGAAAATCTTTTTTAGGCCGACTGGAGTCTCTTCACGGGCTGCGTAAAGACGCTCGGCAATGGTGGGACCAGTAGCTGACCGACCGAGAATTTGTTCGGAATTCGAGATGAGGCGCTCGGGCTCGTAGACCAAAAAATAGACCACTTTGCGTTTTTGGAGGAATGCCAGTTCAGGCTCTTCTCCGATGTAAAATTCGCATGACCCGACGATGCCCGACAGGCTTTGGTGGGATGTTCCACCGATGCATGGTTGGCCGCTCCACCAGACTATGGCCGGGCAGAACCACCATGGAGCTACCACGCCGCCTACTGGGCGTTCGCGCAGGCTGAGCGCGGCTTCGCGCAGTGCAACGGCGTCGGCGATATTTTCGAGGCGCGCGCGCAAGGCTTCATCTTCCGGATATAGTCTCCTGTCCCACTCTGCCGCGACGGGCCAAAGTGCGATCAAGAAAACCAACCACGCCAGCCACGGCTTTCGCAGCGAGGGCAAAATCCACGGCAGGCTCATTGCAAAGACGAGAACCAGGAAATACCCCCAGCGCGCGTGATACAAACTCAGGCCCACCGCGACGCTCACGAGCGCGATCCAAAGTCCGCAGAGCTTTTCCCTACCTTGAATCCAGCGCCACACCAAAAGCACGGGTGACAACGCGAGGAGCCATCCGCACCATGAAAAAATCCCATCCCAACCCGCACTACGGAGTTCGCCGATGTTCAAGGCCCAGCGCGCAAAGGCTGGATGGAAGCCCGCTGCGCGCCATCCATCGATCCAGAACGTGACTGCGAGGATTCCGACAAAGAGCGCCACGGGCCAAGCCCAGCCCTTTGTGTTCCTCGCCTCTTCCTGCGAACGAAGCCCTTGACAGAGGCCTCTTGCAAGCAGAACCACTCCAAGCAGGATGAGCGGCTCGAACAATGAAACCCACAGAGCCAATGCCCAGGCTCCTGCGGAGGCATACCTCCAACCTTTTTCCCTACCCCTCCAGATCTCCACCTCGCCTGCCAAAGCCACGCCAAGCAAGAGCATGAGCAGCGATTGATGATCCGGACGGCCAAGCTGGAAGCCATGCGCGATGATCGGCGACACGGCCACCAAGAACAGCATCGCACGACGATAGGGCAGGCGCGCCGCTGCAGACCACACTGCCAGAAAAAGAAGAAGGCTCGCACCAAACAGCGGAGAAATCCAAGCCCCTGCCAACGCCAGATGCCTCTCAGAAAAAGGACGCAGAATTTGAGAAAGGCCTGCGATCAAGGCATCCAACGGCATCGTGGTATGCGGCGTAGTTCCCTCGGGGAAGTTTTCCCAATTGTGATGCCTGATCGAGCGGAGTCCGCCCTCCTCGATCATCAGAACTCGTGTCATGCGCGAAAAGCAATCCCCATCCAAAAAATAAATCGCATCGTCAAAGAAAACCGAGTCCCTGTTCCAGGTGAACGCTCCGAATGCGACCACGAGAAGAAGAACGATCCACGCGCCCTCTCGGAGAATGGGAAACATTTTTTTCAGGGAACAGATTTTACCCAACATCTTGTGGAGAGAAGGAGGACTCATCCCACTATCCAGTAGGAAACGCCAGAATATTGCGGAAAAAACATTGCTCCGAGTTGGTG
>JBIKUM010000400.1:0-4039 GCA_044347585.1 Terrimicrobiaceae bacterium | reverse complement strand
GTTTCCGAAAGCGATGTTGCTTCGGGTGCCTGTGCATGCGGGTTACCGCGTGCGAGCAGGGGTGTGCGGATTGTTTAAACCCTAAAAAGCCGCTTGCTTTTAAATCGTGATTTTTGGGACTCTGCAAATAGGTACAAGACGCACCGCTAGCTCAATTGGCAGAGCAAGTGACTCTTAATCACTAGGTTCTTGGTTCGATTCCAAGGCGGTGCACTTTCTTTAAAACCTCCAGGCACATGAGGTTTGCATGCGGCCAAGACAATCGATTCACCGGTGTCGTGAAATTGCCGGGTGGTAGTTGCGTGGCAGAAAGACCGAGTGCCTGTGGACAGAACATTTTCCCAAATCGGGATAATGTTAACTATCTAATACTTGCGGATAAGAAGGATGGTCCTGAGAAAGTCGGCTTGGGTGGGATCAAAGGCCTGCCATCTCCATGCCTATTACCGGAGGAACTCCATTTGTCCGCACCATGGTGAGGGCAATGTGGCTCAGACCGTCGGAGCGAAGGCCAACTAAGGCACGCGTCCCTCGACGTACGAACGGAAACTAGTCGCGAACCCCTTCAATTTTGGGAATAGCTCCACCTAGTCTTGCATGATGTACCACGGCCCCGCTTTCGGTGTACCAACTGACGGCTCCGTCGGGCCCAGTAAAAACCACACCCGGCTCCACTCCGGCATGGGCCGCCTCACTGACTCGGGCTTCGGTAAGTTCAGCCAGCTCGAGCCAGCGGGTTTTTAGATCCGTGGGTGCTACCGATACACCCATTTCTTTGAGCACAGGGGCGTCAATCCTTGCATTGCGTCGCATCCATTCCAGCAAACTCAATGGAGTGAACCCTGCATCTTTGGCACACGCAGCCCAGACAACAGTATACAGAGGATAAATCCCTGCAGCATGGCTTACTAAATCGACCAAATCACGTGTTTCGGCCCTTGCGGCCATGGCCAGCGCCTTGTTTGTGAGCGCGTCAAACGGATGCAGTTTCCAATGAAGAACCGAATCCTGTTGGATCTGAAAAAAGCGCCAGGCCGAATCCTGAGCCCATTCGATCTTCACCGACTGCCCCAGTTTGGATGCAGTTATTCTGCGAAACAATGGGGTCCATATCTGTCTTTCCACGGTAAATCCTGCAGTTTCGAGACATCCCACATCCCGGTCACTCGCCTTGATCACGGCCTCTTCGACATCGTGGAAAATGTCGATATCTTCACTGAAGCGAGGTGATTCAGGGGCATAATTGAGCGCCACACCGCCAGCAATGTGGCTTTCTGGAGATCGGTTTGCCGAAATGGCTTTTAAAACCTCCAACTGAATGACGGTCAGAGGCATGACTCAATCTCCCTCGCAGTTGTCCAAGCTTTCAGATCACCATGCTGTCGAAGACGCTGGATCACGAGCAGGACATCGCCCACGGTTTCAATTTTTGCCTCTGGGGAACGAAACCAAAAACACTGGGCGTGATACCGACGAACTGCCGATGCGGCCATTTCAATGACTCGGCCAGAGGCCACCGCGTCGCTGGTTTCCAAACTTTTCGTCATGAAAGAAAATTTCGTTGTCGCGGCACTACTTGGCTAAATCCAAAACCTCCCACAAAACTGAGCGTCAAGGCTATTGGCTGAAATTATGGTCACCATCCGGACAGGCACCTGAACTGATCGGCCGACACCGCCACATTACAATACCGGCAACGATGCCGCAGCCTTTTTCAAAGAATCCAAGCCCACATGGGTGTAGTGGGCAGTCATTTGCTCGCTGTCGTGCCCCACGAGCTCCACGACTGCGGCCTCTGGGACACCAGCCCCCTTCGTCATCGAGACAGTGGTGTGGCGTAGAGAGTGAAAACTAAGGCCTGTCCGGGACATTGTCGTCTCTTTCGGGGTTTTGTCAGTGCCTTTCGCCACAGTTCTTTTTCGCCTGAGACCTGCTTTGGCCGTCAAGTCTCCAAATTGCTTCGACAGTGTCGGGGTTTTGCCGGTTCTCGTCATGGGGATGTCCTGACCGTTAACTTCTTTGTCCAGAGCTGCGATGGCGGCGCGCACTTGCCGAGTTATCCTGCGCTTGTTGGCCGTCTCCTCGAATGCTGCGGCGACTTTTTCAGCCTCCTTCCGTTTGGTTTTACGGGTACTGCGGTTACGCCGCCTTCCGTTGATGTCGTAAAATCCAGCGATGAAATATTTTTTTGTTTCAGCTGAAACCCGAGCGGCCTTTCACCTCCATGCTGGGCGCCGCGGAAATCTTCGAAAGCCTCGATGAAATAGGAGTGCAAGGGCCGCTTCGGAGGGTTTATCGCGCGCTGTTCCGGATCCCGAAGCTCTTCCAAAAATGGCGGTCCTGTCCCCCGGGATACCGGGCAAGGCCGCCGGCAAACCGAGTTTGGAAGCCTTGATTCCATCGCGGGAATCTCGTCCCCTCGGAGGATGCCGCTCCCCGCATTCTCCCGCCGCCAGTTCCTGCTGACCTCGGCTTCCTTCACCGTCGCTCCCTACATCCGGGCACAGGGCAAAACGGCCCCGCCTTTTCACAACGCCCTCGTTGGCCATGGCGCCCTCCGTTACCGCGTCGACAAACTCTGGTGCCAGGCCAACCGGGACACGCACCCTGTGCGCGACTGCCATGAGATGGTTCAAGCGGGAGACGGAAGACTTTTCCTGCTCACGAATCACGACCGGAACAACGTACTCATCTTCGACACCGACGGACGCCTTCTGCACGCGTGGACACTCCGACTCTCTGGCGCGCACGGCCTGACGCTTCACCGCGAAGACAGCGGTGCCGAATTTTTGTACATCACGGACACGGGTGGCCGTGTGCTCAAAACTGATCTCGAGGGCCAAGTCCTGTTGGAGCTTCCCAAACCCAAGGCTGTCGGAGCCTACAAGGAACACGATGCGTACAGTCCGACCGAGACGGCGGTCGCGCCCAATGGCGACATTTACGTCGCCGATGGGTATGGCTCCCAATTTATTCTCAGGTTCGATCGGAACGGGCGCTTCATCTCCAAGTTTGGCGGGAAAAGTACCCAACCGGTCAACCCGGCCCGATTCATGCAAGCCCACGGCATCGCCATCGATAACCGAAGTGGCACCCCTCTGCTGTTGTGCACCGAGCGCATCCGCAACGAGTTTAATTGGTTCACCCTCGAGGGCCAACCCGTGCGTGGAGTCTACCTGCCCGGCGCCTACATCAGCCGGCCTGTCATTCAGGGCCGCCATCTCTACTCCGGGGTCTGTTTCGGAGCCAAACCCGGCGACTACCGCATGTGGCAAAAACGCGGATTTGTGGCGATTCTTGACGATCAGGACCGGGTGGTTTCCTGCCCCGGCGGTCACGCCCCGGAATATCGCGAGGGCCAGCTTCAGGTCCTCCTCCAGAGCGACCCGGTTTTCGAAAACTGCCACGACGTGTGCGTCGACAAAACCGGCGACCTCTACGTCTGCCAGTGGAACAGCGGCCAGGTGTATCCGTACAAACTCCGCCGCGAGGCGTAGATCGGTGCGCTGTACGGGATCAAAAACTGAAGGCTGAAGTGCGGTGAGCCGTTTTGTTTTTCGAAGCGGAAAGCATCACCTCCACTCACAGCGGGATGGCCATGCAGGAGGGCATTCCACCCTCCGTACCGTCCGACGGGAGTCTCCGCGGGCTCGATCCTGGGATGCCATCCACGATGGCCCTTTTTTTCCAAGTCGGCGTTCCGCTGAATCGGACGGAACAGTGTGGGTGCGGTCGAGACGGGTACCGCGGAGCTGAATCCCGAGGTCTGACTTTTGAGAAAGGAACACCCCGATCGCAAAGGGAAAAGCCCAGGAGGCTCCCCTCACTTCGCCGGTGCGGGCGCGGCGGGCTTGGGTAGATCGGCGAACGCCTTCAGCACGTCCTTCGAGTGGTTCAGCGTCGACGCGGCAGGCATGTTCCACACCACCTTGCCTCCTTGAATCAGGAACGACATCCGCTTCGAAATACCCGCCTGAAACGGAACACCAAACGCGGCGGCCAGTTTCCCCTCCGGATCGGACAGTAAAGTGAAGGGAAG
>JBIKUM010000401.1:0-4049 GCA_044347585.1 Terrimicrobiaceae bacterium | reverse complement strand
GCCCAGCAACTTGTCCATCGCCTCCACCTGGAGGGCATTGGCGGCGTTCTCCAATTGCTGCAGCAGCACCGGCAGGCGCTTGCGGTTGCGCACCGCCCGATCGACACCCTTGCGGGAGGCGTCGCCGGGCTGCAAGTCCAACGCCGCGAGCCACGCGCGTTCGGCGGCAGCCCAATCGCGTGCGGCCTCGGCGGCCTTGGCTCGCGCGACATGCTGGGCGTGCGCGTCCGCCCGTGTGCGCGACTGCTCGGCCACCGCGGGCCGTGTCGTCGCCAGAAGTTCGCGCAGTCGGAGATCCTCGGGCGGCAACAGTTCGACCAAGCGTTCCACCGCGCGGTCCAAGGCGTCGAGATCCAGTCCCTCCTCCGCCGCGAGCGCATCGGCCCACCGGTCGTGGACCTCGCGCAAGATCGATGCGCAGCGCTCCGACTCGCCGACCGCCACGGGTTCTTCGGGACAGTGCGTGCGTGCTTGGGCCCAATGTTCGGCCGCTTCCTGCCACTTGCGGGCCGCGGCGCAGGCGGTCGCCGCGCGCGCTTCGACTTCGTAGCGGCGGCGCGCTTCGAGGTCGGCCCGGCAGTGCGCGCAATACCGACGCCGTTGCAGGTCCTGCTCGTTGCACTTGTAGCAGCGCTCGTGCACCTCCGCGCCGCAATCGACGCAGTAGCGCGAACCGGGCAGATTCGGGGCGGCGCAGTGGACGCAGCTCACGCTTGCTCCGGCGGCGACGACCGCGGCGCGAGGTGCATCGCTCTTCGGGGAATGGATGGCCATCAGCCGCGCGAGGACATCGTCGGCGGAAGCAGGTCTCTCTTCCGGAGCGCGCTTCAACAGGCGGGTGACGAGTTCTTGCAGGGCCCGCGGCACCTGAGGGCCGTAGCCCTCGTGGAGCGAGACGTGCCCATGCAGCAAGTAGTACAGCGTCGCGCCCAGCGCATACAGATCGCTGCGCGCGTCGGCGTGCGAAGCATCCTGCTTCTGCTCGGGAGCGGCGAATTCGAAGGAACCGATCGCCGCGCGCACCTGGGTCACGGTGGCATGAGCCTCGCCGCGCACGATGCCGAAATCGAGGAGCTTGACCGTCCCGTCGGGCAGGCGCTGGAGATTGGAAGGCTTGATGTCTCGGTGCACCAAGCCGTGGCCGTGCGCGTAGGACAAGGCGCGACACACTTGCTTGCCGACCTCGACGACCGCATCGGCGGCCAGCGGACCGTGATCCACCACCCAACGGTGCAGGTCGCAACCCTGCAGCAATTCCATCACGAGGAACGGACCCGCGTGGTCTTCGCCGGTGTCGAGCAGCGCCACGATGTTCGGATGCGCCAGTTGCGCGATCGCATCCGCCTCGCGCCGGAAGCGTTCGAGGGCCAGCGGGCCCTGCTCGCGGTCGCCACGCAAGCGCTTGACGGCCACGGCGCGCCCTAGTCGCGTATCGCGGCAACGGTAGACCGCACCCATCCCACCCTTGCCGATCAGTGCGAGGACCGCGTACCTCCCGCCGACTTGCTCCTCGGGGACCATGGCCTGCGAGTCCCCGGCCCCGGCCCGCGTCACTTCGTCGCCCAAGGAGTGCGCGTCGAGGCCCAAGGCATCGGGCATGGGACGCGAAGGCGCGGAAGGATCGCGCCGGCCCGAGGCCCTTCCGGGGTCCGTGGGGTGGTTGCCTATGGAGTCCTGCGACATGCTGGGGGGGGGAGGGCTCGAGAAGGACCGCAAACCCCAACTGAAGAATACTACGAGGGTTGCGCGGATGAGAGGGTTCAGGGCCGCGGCTTCGTCAGCGGTGCGGGCGATAGGTGCGTTCACGCGCCGCTGCCTGCGCCGTCAGGCTGTGGTGCGGCTATGGCAGTCGCAGGCGGTCCTTCGCCCTTGGAAAGAAATTGCATGAGCTTCGGCCCCGGGACGGGCGTGGAGGACCCCGGCGCGCGCACGGAGACGCGACACGTGCCAGAGGCGGACGGCGATTCCAGCGGACACGGGCCCAAACGGAATGCCGAGCCATCGCGACCCCCGGCATCCCCGAGCGGCTTTCGGGTGATGCTGGTCCCTTTCGCTGTGCGCGCCGAGGTCCGTTGACCGTCACGCCCAGCGTTCCCTTTGGGAAAATTCGCCGCCAAGTTGCCACAGCTGCAGCCTTCGCGAGCGTCCGAGTCAGGATGGGCAAGCGAGCTCGCTCCAATCGCCTGCGGCCAGCGCCCCTGGAGAGGTCTGGGGCGCTGGCGTCGGCACTCCAGGACCCGCGCCACGCGCCTTGCCATTGGGACGCCAGTCAGGCCAGCGGGTGACCAACACACGACCATGGCGTGTCATCGACGCGGATGGAGCCGCGGTGCGACAGCAAACCCCACCGCCGCCGTGCAGCGCTCGGCCCCCCAACGTCCTCGGATAACGCAATTGGGCCCCCCAATGCCGATTGCCATGCCTCGCCCTGGACGCGTTGCGCTACTTCCATCAAGAACTAGACGCTCGCCTCGCAGCAGTCCGCAGCAAGAAAGCCAAATTGGCGCCTGCAGTCGCGCACAACGATGTCGGCCAGCATCTCAGTCGGGTGTGTACGCAGGCCGAATCCCCCTCCATCCCCCATCCAGTCGGCGCGCCGCCCCATCCAGCACTTCCGACTGCGTCGAATTGCTCGCCCCGCCGATGAACCGCCCATCCGCCAGCAATTCCCAGACGTTCCCGAGGATGTTGGTGAACCCCATCACATTCAGCGGCAACTCCTTCGCCTCGGGCATGTGGCGGCGCGCGTCGTCCAAGCCGATCTGCGCACTGGTGTTCTTGTAGCGCGCGATCTGCGGCAGGTTCTGGGGTGCTTGACCGGTGCTGCCGAAGGCCGCGACCAGCCATTCCTCATGGGTGGGCAGGCGCAGATCCATGCGCTTGAGCACGCGCGCCGACTCGGCCGGATCGGCGCGCCAGACAGGGTCGAGCTTCCACTTGGCCCCGAAGCGATAGTCATCCGCGTCGCTCTTGGCCTTGAAGCGCATCTTGATGTCGTCGATCGACCAATCCCACGGCTTGGCATCGCTGGGTTCGTAGGGCGCGACGGCTCCGAGCTTTTCGTACCACTGCCCCCAAGTGAGTTCGGCCTGGGCGAGGTAGAACGGCTTTTCCAGCCCGCGCATCGCCGGAACAAGCAGCATCACGATGCCCGTGCGCTTGTGCCGCACGCGCCATGGCAACTGGGCCGCCACGATCGCGGCCCGCGCCGCCTCGTCCTTGACGATCCCTGGCTTCGGCGCCAAGTCGAGCACCTCGGCCCAAGACTCGACGCGCTTGGCGCACAACTCGTCCGCGCGGGCCTTGGCACGCCTGCGCAGTCCGTCCAGGCGAGCATCGGCCGGAGCGAGCTTTTCCAGTTCGGCCAGCAGTCCGTCGATCAAGATGCCGCCAGCCGATGGAGAGACCAGCGCGGACTCCAACCGGGCGACGAGGTCCTCCAACTTGTTCGATTTGCCTCGGGACTGGCGGTATTCGATCAACTCCTCGAGCTTGGCATTCTTCACATAGTTGCCGATGGGCGCACCCGCCAGCATCGACTGGAGTTGCGCGAAACGATCATCGAATTGCTGTACTTGGTTGCCGTCCAACGCCTGCTTGCACGAGTTCCAGGCTTCGCCTATCGCCGCTGCGAGTCCAGCTTCGTACTCGTCCCGCGACGCCCCGATGCGTCGAGCTTCCTCTCCGCTCGCTTGGGCGCGAAGGAAGGCGGCGGCGGCCGAACGCACGCCGGCCGTGTCGCGGGCTTGGATCGCTGCTTGCATGCCTTGCTTGGACTCCTCCATCGAACGGCGCGCCAGTTGCAGGTCCGCATCGACTTGAGTCCAACCGGGGTGCAAACGGTCCTGTGCGCTGAATTGCCCGAGGATTTCACCCGCGGCCTGGGCATCGGCCTTCGCCAATTGCGCCATGGCCTCGTTCAGGCGCTCCTCCAGGACCTTGACGCGATCGCGGCGGCTGTTGAAGAAGCAGAAGAGGTCGCCGGCGAACGGGTCCTCACCGAAGGTGTCGCGTACGATCTGCACCAGCCCGTCGAAGCCCTTGCGGAA
>JBIKUM010000455.1:0-4051 GCA_044347585.1 Terrimicrobiaceae bacterium | reverse complement strand
CTATCCCTACCTCTCCCACGAGGTGCATGCCACATCCGCCTTCGGTACCACCTACCGGGTCTACGCGAACTTCGCAAACGCGAATGACCGTGTGGGCGCGGTTTTTGCAGCCACGAACAACGCGACTGGAGTCATCGATGACTTGTCGATTTCGACGACTACATCGTTTTACCAGAATGCTGCTGGTGGGGATTTCGGGCACCAAGTGAATCTCACTTTACTTGGATTCGTCCCGGCTGCGAGTTATGATAGCTGGTTCACCATCGGCGTGACGAACTCCTCGGAAGGTTCTTTAGGCAGTATTGCGGGAATGGCTTCGGCTTTGGTTGCATTCAATGCAGGAAACGGGTTCATTTTGAACGACGGAACGTGGACGGTCACGGGCGCAAACCAGCTCTCCACGGCTCCTGCCTTCTGCCTTGCGGGGAGCGATTTGAAGGTTTTGGTGGGACAATTCACGGTTGCGAACGCGGCAGGTGGTGCACCCGGGCACGTTGCACTCAACTTTAACGTAGCTTGGTTCCCGCACAACGGGGGAATCGGAAGTTCGATCAACGCGTTGGACCTGACTCTGAATACCGCCGCAGGTGCATCCGTGCCGGGCTGCACGAATGCCTCGGCATGCAACTACAATGCGGCTGCGACGACGGACAACGGTTCGTGCATCGTGCCGACCGGCTGCGATTCCTGCAGTGGGGGCGCTTTGGTGGATGGAGACACGGACAACGACGGGGTCTGCAACGCAAGCGAAGTGGTCGGTTGCCAAATTTCAACTGCCTGCAACTACAACGCACTCGCTACCGATGCAGGAACGTGTACCTACGCAACAGGCTGTGATACGTGTGTGGGCGGTGTTGTTTTGGACGGAGACGCGGACAACGATGGCGTGTGCAATGCGAATGAAATTTCGGGGTGTACGGTATCGACCGCATGCAACTTCAATGCATTGGCCACGGAGAACAACGGCACCTGTGTCTTTGCCTTCGGATGCGATGTCTGTTCCGGAGGTGCGGTGGTCGATAACGACGCAGACAACGATGGGATATGCAATGCAAACGAAGTCGCTGGCTGCACGAATTCCACGGCCTGCAACTACAATTCAACTGCTACCGACAACAACGGCTCCTGCGTTTTCGCCACGGGCTGCGACTCGTGCTCGGGAGGTGCTGTGGTTGACGGAGACACCGACAACGACGGGGTGTGCAACACAAATGAAATCACGGGTTGCCAGACGGTAGGTGCGTGCAACTACAACGCGGCTGCTACGAATGCCGGTTCCTGTGTTTTTGCAACCGGCTGCGATACCTGTGCGGGCGGTGCGGTGGTCGATAACGACGCAGACAACGACGGCGTGTGCGACGCGAACGAAATCACCGGTTGCCAAACGTCGGGCGCGTGCAACTACAACCCGGCGGCAACGAACGCCGGCTCGTGTGTCTTTGCAACCGGCTGTGACACCTGCGCCGGTGGCGCGGTCGTCGATGGCGACGCAGACAACGATGGCGTGTGTGATTCAAATGAAATCACCGGTTGCCAAACGTCAGGCGCGTGCAACTACAACCCAGCCGCCACAAACGCAGGCACCTGTGTTTTCGCAACGGGTTGCGACACCTGCTCTGGCGGCGCGGTCATCGATGGCGACTCGGACAACGACGGCGTGTGCAACGCGAACGAAATTGTCGGTTGCCAAACAGTGGGAGCCTGCAACTACAACGCAACTGCGACGGATGCGGGGACCTGCACGTACGCCACGACGGGCTACACCTGCGCTGGCGCGTGCCTCGCCGATACGGATGGAGATGGCGTATGCGATCCCTTCGAAATCACAGGCTGCACCGTCGCGACGGCATGCAACTTCAACCCCGCAGCAACCGATTCGAACAACACCCTTTGCACGTATGCACCCACCGGTGGAACGTGTGGCTCGACGTGCACGGGTGATTGGGATGGAGATGGAGTGTGCGACAACAACGAGGTGGATGGCTGCATGTCGTCGAGTGCAACGAACTACAATTCCGCTGCAACGGACGATGACGGATCGTGCACGTGGGCCTTCGGTCTCTTCCAAGGACTTTCGTACGAGCGCACTGCAGTGAATGGTGTCGCAGGCACCTCGACCTACCGTGTGTACGCCGATTTCGGTTCGGATGCGGTTCAGGTCATTGCGGCGTACGGTTCGAAGAACATGGCACTCGTCCCGCCGGTGAACGAGCCGTGGCGCATCACTTCGACGGAGCCATTCTACCAGAATGTCGCTGGAACCCTGCTTGCTGACGGCATCATCCCCGCACTCTACCCGTCAGTTCCTGGATTGCAGTACGACTCGTGGCTGTCGCTCGGCGGCCAGCCCGGTGAGGCTTCGGGTGTTTCGTTGATCCAACCTTCAGGCAACCCATTCAATGGATTTGCAGCAAGCGGCGCGAATGTGGTCGTGGACGACGCCATCGGGGCGACTATGTTCTACACCCCCGGCACGACCACGGCAAATCTTCCCGATGGAGGCAAGCTCCTCATCGGTCAGTTCACGACGGGCGGTGTGGTGAGTCTTCAGTACAACTTCCAGCTTTCGTTCAACAACATCACCTACCGCATCACCGACGTCGAATTGCAGTTCCCGATTCAAGGCCCTGGCTGCATGGACGAAGACGCCTGCAACTATGATGCAGATGCCACGGTGGATGACGGTTCCTGTTCTTACCCCTCCTCTGCATGCCGTTCGTGCGCAGGCACCTGCGTTTTGGATGCCAACACGGATGGGGTATGCGATTGTGAAGTGGTCACGGGCTGCATGGATTCTGACGCGACGAATTACAATCCACTTGCAAACACTTCCGATGCATCCTGCACGTATGCAGGCTGCCAAACGAACTTCACCGCCTGCAACTACAACCCGCTCGCGGACATCGACAATCCCAGCCTGTGTGAATTCCCTGCGCCGTTCTGTGACTGCAATGGCGACTGCGCAACAGGCGATTACGAGGGCGATGGTGTGCAAGAAGTCGACGAGGTGGACGGTTGTACATCCCAGTCCGCAACGAACTACAACGCTGCAGCGACGAACGATGACGGAAGCTGCATCTGGAATCCGG
Organism: Terrimicrobiaceae bacterium; assembly: GCA_044347585.1. Classification (GTDB taxonomy): domain Bacteria; phylum Verrucomicrobiota; class Verrucomicrobiia; order Chthoniobacterales; family Terrimicrobiaceae; genus UBA967. Next base: position 962 of record JBIKUM010000455.1, on the reverse strand, counting down.
ACCTCTTCCAAGGACTTTCGTACGATGTAACGCTGAACAGCGTGCCGGGATACACCACGTACCGCGTCTATGCAGAGTTCTCTGCGGAGGCTGAGGTACTTGCATTGTTTGGAGGACAACTCCCGACAGGCAATCCGACTGTATACCCCTGGACATTACAGACAACAGGCTCTTTTTACCAAAACACAGCCGTTGGAGCGGGAACAGCGAATTTGGTAAACCCTGTGCTTTTCGACTATTTCCCAGGTCTCGAATATGATAGCTGGTTCACCATCGGTGCAGAACCGGGCGAACCAAGTGACCTCGAGACCACAAATATCGGCTTAGCATCCAATGCCCTCTCGCAGTGGAACACGACGGGTACGTTTAATACGACATCAGGTGCCATCTCAGTGGCGGTCGGAAGTAGTCTTAATCAAGGGGCCACAGATGCCGAGGGACGTGTACTTCTCGGCCAGTTCACGACGAACGGTGTCGGCTACGGCATCTTCAACCTCCAGTACCTCGACGGAAGTGGGGCACCGCACATTGTGTACGACGTTGAAATTACCTTCCCGCCCATGAGCCCGGGCTGCCAGGACCCGACGTCCTTGACGTACGATGAAGATTCGAACTTCCCGGATCCGAGCCAGTGCGTCTACCCCGGCTGCACGGACCCGGATGCATGCAACTACGACGACAACGCAAACCTCGAGGATGGATCGTGCATCTTGCCCGTGGGATGTCAGGAGTGCAGCGGTGAGACCGACGGCACCGGCACCGTGGTGGATACCGACGACGACAACGACGGGGTGTGCAACGACGATGAGATTGAGGGCTGCATGGATACCGATGCGTGCAACTACAATGCTTCAGCCACCGACGCCACGGCTACGTGCATCTTCGCGGATGCCGACAACTGCGAGGCGTGCAGCGGTGATACAGACGGCACAGGTACCGTGGAAGACCTCGATGCGGACGAC
>JBIKUM010000470.1:0-4054 GCA_044347585.1 Terrimicrobiaceae bacterium | reverse complement strand
CATATACCAACTACCGTTGGGCGAAGCCGGGAGATTACTCACGGCAACACGAAACGCACTTTACACCGGGTGATCAGTTTCCGTTCGGCTTTGGCGTTATTACGGACCCAATTTCCGGAAAAACGGACGGGATTCTAAATAAGTGTCAGCAGACAAATCACTGTCCTAAGGTATTCCAGTACGACAGTCCTATTGAGTTTGGCGGTGCCAGGGCTTCGCTCATATCAACGGATGGGATGGGTAAGGATGTACCTATTCCTGATAACGTTCGTCTTTTTTACTCGCCCGGTACCTCTCATGGCCCACAACAACTAGCGAACAATGCAGTCGCTCAGCCCGACTACAGTGTTGATCGAACGGTTACACCTACAGCAGTTTCGACGTCTCCAGGTGCTCTAAATGCATCGACGGCTTTGTATCGGGCGCTCCTAGTAAACCTTGAGTCATGGGTCAAGGGTACTGCTGCACCGCTACCAAGCGTGTGGCCAAAGGTGTCGGATGGGACGATGGCAGTGCCGACAGATAAACCGAACAGTTTAGGAGCGCCCGATCTAGCAGCCATTGGATTGCCATTTAGTGGGGTGCATAATACTTTGAGTCTAAATGATGAGAGCGTTATTCCTTCTGTAGCTAGCTCTAAGTTTTATACGGTACTACTTCCCACGAGTGATAGCCAAGGCAACGATAAAGCAGGCGTCAAAATGCCCGATAGTGCGGTGCCTTTGGCTACATTTAAGGGATACAGTATCCGGCGCTCGGGTTTTGTAGAAGGGAACCAAAACGGCTTGAGTTCTTCTCAGCTGGCGTTCGCACTGACAAAGGCAAGTAAGAGGGCTTCCGATCCTCGCTTGAGTATTGAGGAGCTTTACGGAACAAAGGCGGGGTATGTTGCGAAGGTCAACGAGGCAGTCGATAGTCTTGTTGCTAGTGGACTAATGCTTGCCGAGGATGCACCGTTATACAAGAATCGCGCGCTGATGCAGTCACAGCAGGCTAATTTCGCAAAGCTTCCCTGACGCACAAAGCGACTGAGGCTCATCCGCCTCAGTCGCGATAATTTGATCGACGGATCGGTGACTAAAATTAACTGGCTAAGCGCGGCGTTCGCAAAACTATCGCATAAGCCAGCCAAGGCTCTGGCGACTGATAGTCTTTCAGGTGCAGCCAAACTATCCTCAACGAGAAGGACGACCTCGGAAAGATTGGCTGCAAGTTTTAAGCAACCAAATGAAGCGATGTCGCCAAGATTGCTTCGCAGAAGTCTCAATGTGATGCAAGCTGTTATTGAGCCTAGCATCAGTGAAATTGAAGGAGGAAGGCGGGCTGAGCAACTGGCGGCTATCTATGCATTGTCGACCCGTGAGAGAAAGCTTGATTTTTGGCGGCTGATGTCGGAACAATTTGGTATCGACAAAACGAGAGCGGAACTTGAGCGGCTCCGCTATGAGGCTAGCTTTGGAACCGGCGATGAGTTAGCAGCGGAGGTTCGTTATCGCCGATCGACCGTATCGCCTAGGCGCCGGCTATTGCAGCGATTTGCTAATTTTCCGCAAGGTCTGCAGTTCTTGATCGAAATGAGAGCGGAGCTGCAGCTCGCGCTTAAGACAGAAAGACAACTTGCTGCTTTGGATCTTGAACTCGAGTACATGTTGAGTACGTGGTGCGATATCAGTTTTCTCGAATTACACGCTATCAATTGGGATTCACCGGCTTCATTGATTGAAAGACTTATCAAATATGAAGCGGTTCACGATATAAGAAGTTGGTCTGATGTAAAGAAGCGGCTTGAGAGTGACCGTCGATGTTATGGATTCTTTCACCCTAGGATGCCAGGGATTCCATTGATCTTTATCGAGGTTGCATTGATGAATGCGATACCCGTATCGATCACACCAGTGATAGATGAGGAGCGATCACTTGAAGATCAAAAGAGTGCAACTGTAGCGGTGTTTTATTCGATCAGTAATACCCAACCTGGATTGCGCGGAATTCCTTTTGGTGATTCTTTAATTAAGCGCGTTGTCGAAGAGTTGGGCCGTGACTTTCCCCGTCTCAAGACGTACGTAACGCTTTCTCCAATTCCCACCTATCGGCAATGGCTTGGAAAGCATATCGATGAACTATGGGGGTTGATCGATACAAAACTTCTAAAGAAGCTGGATGGCATACCGAACGAATTTGAATCCCGAAAGGAAAAGGTCCTGCGGCTGTCAGAGGGATTGGGTCAGTCAAGCGTTGACACTGCGCAGGAGGTAAGCTTATTGGAGGAGATCCATCTGCGGTTTGCGGCGTTCTACCTTAGCCAACTCGACGAAGGATTACAACCGGTAGATCCGGTTGCCCGATTTCATTTAGGTAATGGGGCAAGAATCGAACGGCTGAATTGGTATGCTGACCCTTCGACAAAAGGATTGAAACAGTCTTTCGGGATGATGGTCAATTATTTGTACGATCTAAAAAGACTAGATCGTGCTCGATCGTCTCTCCTAAAAGGCAAGGTTGCCCAAAGTGCAGAGATAGAAAGTCTGTTAAGGGGATGATTCAAGCCAATCTTTGTTGCCTCAGGTGGTCTCTGCCATCATTGGCACGCTGATGCTAGACGCGGCGATGAGTCAAGTCCAAATCGACACATCGTCGCTCAGGGTCATTGACTTTCCACTTACATGGCTGGCACGCAGTCGGGAGTTTCTTGATACGAGCCGCTTTCCGATCGCTAGTTTTGTTTCAAGTGATCTTCAATTTGATAGCGGTGTCCCATCGACCATTACCGGCGCATTAACGATAAAAGGCATAACAAGACGCAAGCGTTTCGAAGTCAAAAAGATCGAGTTGGACCAGACGATCAGCGAGACAAAGGCAAGGTTGAACGTTGAAGCGAGTCGCCGTCTGTCAAGAAGCCATTTTGACATCCGTGGGCTTCCTGGCTTAGTTGACGATCTCGTTCAAGTTGAGCTTTTGTTATCGGCGCAGGCCGTTAGTTAACGTTCTAGCTAACGGGTCAGCTGACCAACCCACTTTAATGAGGCGTGAAGACTGAGCTCCGTTGCATGCGATGCTTGCCGTTGAATCTGACCCATTGGTTGGGAAATCTGAGGCATTACGTACCACATCCAATGGGAGCCTATCCATTGCCGAAAGGTTGCCGCAACCACGATATGTCCAACGCCTGATGTCCAGTTCGCTTCACCCATGGACGATCGATTTGCGTAAAGTGACTCCCAATGTGAAGCGTTAGCCCATGTGCTACCGATACTTATAAAGACTTTTTCTTGTTCACCTAGGGATATCGCTCTAACTAATCCAGCGCTCAGCGTTGTCCCATCTCCACGCCCTTGAAGATCTTGGGTGAGTTCGCCACCTATAGATAGGTTAGGTGAGAGCGTTCGTGAACCAAATATGCGTCCACGTACCGTATGGCGACCTCCAGCAAACCCATCCCAACTCTGCTGCTTGTCAATATTATGAACCCTAAGAGAAACGCCCAACTGATACTTGTCTCCTTGTAGTGCATCAAAGCTGATGGTTGGCTCTTTAAAGATCGCCCCGTACTGGAGCCATCGATCATCTGGAACGGAACCAAGCTTCCATCGACCGTAGGCTAGACCAACCGATGGCCTTAAATTAACACCCTCCTGAAGTCCGCCAGTTGAGGCGTCAGCTTTTAGTCCGACTGCATACCGGAAAGGCACTTCTGTGCGGTTATCGTCAGCTGCTTTTGCGCAGGGAAGGCCAATCAAGGTCAGGCTTAAAATGACAATAAAGTGTAGAAGCATAACTATTTAAGTGCTCTCTTATCCATAGCTATATAGTCTTTGCACTGATCACGTCTTGTGACCCAGTAGGCTGGCGTTTCGAAGGCGTTGTGCTGATCGTAATGTTTAGTGCGGTATGCATCGTAGCTCGATTATGGGTTGCAAAAATCACAACGTGCTGGATCTGTAAAGGTAGGGGTATGGATCGAATTTGTTACTTCATGGTGGCAGCTGGTGACTGAAGCTCAAGTCAACAATGCGATAAATCAACGGGACAAGTAGGCCGTATAGCCAGCGACTAT
>JBIKUM010000507.1:0-4062 GCA_044347585.1 Terrimicrobiaceae bacterium | reverse complement strand
GAGGAAGGATATTCGGCTAAAAACTGTGATTTGGTTGTGAAGACATTAACGATTTCTTGGGTGCTTAAGCCTGCTTCTACCGCCTGTTGTAGCTGACCTAAATAGGTGGCCCCAGGCGCGGCATCGAAGGCAACTAGGAAAAAGCGGTACATCTCCAGCTTGCGCTGTTCTGTAAACGTTGCCATAAAACACCTCGAAAAAGGAAGAAGCCGAAAAACTGTTTTGAGTTTGTAAGCGATCCTAATTCGATAAGTTGTCTAGCGCAATAACTTGAGCAAAAAACTTTGTCATTTTCATAACAAAACTGTCATTTATCCCCGAGACTTACTGGTATTTCGGAGAAAAAGCGAACTTAGAAATAACTCTTCATGTTGTCTATGAAGATTGACGCTCCATGACACCGCCGTCAATCTTCTTTGACATTTCGTCCTAGACAAAACGAGGAGTTAAGGCTCAAGCGACCAATATGCGCTACGCAGTCGTTGCAAACTGCCATTGAGATAGGCAAGGCCAATGCGATCTCGATTGAGCCACTGGGCCAGACTATCGCCTGCGCGGGGAATGACTCCAAAGCCCGGCGTAATCCGGTTGTCCTTTTCAAGGATCTTCGATTCCACGGCATAAGACCACTGACTTGTGCCGCGCACGGCAAGGTGGCTGAATCCAGTATTACTGCGGGGTGTGAGAGGCAATTGAATTTGAAAGCCCGCAAAGGAGACCAAGGGCTCTTGGGGTGCCATTTTGGTGCGCCTTAAGTAAAGCGCAAGCGCCGTATCGCCATGCCAAAAACGTTGCGTGAGCACATAGCCCTCATCGCCGCCCCAAAACTGTCCCGACTGTAGTTCTGCGTGATACCAAGGGACTTGCTTAGGCGCATAGCGCCATGACCAAAGCTTTGGGTCACGCGCCGGGACTTGCTGAGGTAATGGATCGTATTGGAAACGCCCGGTGGTCAATCCAACACGGTGCTGGCCGTCTTGGAAATAACTAAGGGCCTCAAGCTGCCAGCCCTTCCATACGGAGTAAATGTACCCGGTACTTGCACGCGCATAGCTTTGCCCGACCGGTAAGGGCAACAGTTGGTGGAGCATCTTTCGGTTAGTTGCCGCGACAAATCGGCTGTAGTAAAACGGCCGGCCCATGTCAAAGTCTTCAGACCGAATAAGACCGGTGGGCATGGTGCGATTCCAGTCGTAGTAAGCGCCAGGCCAAAGCGGGATCAGCGCATTCATATTGATCGCGCTATCCACATCAAGTGCGCCAAATTCAGTCCCTAAGGCTGTGGTCACTGCAGGACTTAGGACCACTTCAGGTCGCCTAAACCATGAACCTTCAAGGCGCCATGACACCAGTTGGGGGTCCGAGGCACGTGGGTCGATAAAGCGCAACGGCTCGCCTTGCGTACACCAGCCGCCCTCTTGCATGAGCAAGCGCGCGCAGGCTAAATCACCACTAAGCACAGCCACAACCACGCCTTGCTGCGTTACTTCAAGTCGAAACGGCTCATTGCCCTCGTGAAAGGCTGCAAGCAGCAAGCCAAGGGCGTTGCCCGCTGCATCGAGCATATTCCAGGGATAGGCCGATTGGTCAACCCGTAGCACGATATGCGATGAGGTTCGACCCCACTTTGCACCATAAAAGCCTCGCGACTCAAGCGCCTCAGCAAAAGTCGCCAGGTCAATGGGCTTGATTGTTCGCACCGAGGCGCTTGCCGCTGCCTGAACGCGTTGGGACTTAACGCCCGAAAAATCAAGCGGCACCTGAAAGCCAAAGCCAATCCACTGGCGCTCGGTCAGGCTTGAATCTTGAAGGCTACGGGTGTAGACGACATAAGGCGACAGATTGCTTAGCCATGTAGGTGCACTTGCATCGAGTTGCGCAGGTAAGAGTTTGGCAGAGACCCATTGACGGCCATCGATATGTTCGGCTGCAAACTGCGCCCAGGCAAAGGGCCGATAGCTCAAAGAGCCAAACCAGCCCTGCAAAGGGGCGTTAGGTACTTGTGCTTGCGCTTTGCCAAGCGAGAGATCGAAGTTCCGCCACTGCTGGCTTGCTACAGCGTAGTAGGAACGAAAATAAGTTGCTGCACCGCCAAGGTCAGTTGCGCCCACCGCAAGTCTTGGCCCTTTGTCCTCGGCCCAGGGCAGGGGCAACTGCCACTTCATCGAGGCTGAAAAGTCGCGAATCGTCCCTGACGGGCAGGCCGACTGAACAAACATATTGCAACCCAGATCATTGGTCGCAAGCCGCCCAATAAACTCAAAACCAGGAAAGAGCCCAAAGCCCACTTGATAGTTGTAGCCCGCTGGAACGGGCGCACCCGGAAGTTGCCTGTCATGCGCTATGGCTAACTGACCTTGACCTAAGACGCTTGCCGACGGGGTCATCGGTCCGCCCGAATAGCCTTGCGGTGACAAATGCGACAAGGGAACTTGAAATTGGGCATAAGCCGATGGCACGAGCCCTGTGACGACAGGGGCAAGTACTACTGCAACGAAGGCCTTCGCAGCAAACACCATGTCAGCAAAGCCAAGACTTTTCCTCGCCTCCTTGGTCTCTGCCCTTTTGTTGTTTGTCGTCTTCATCGGTTTGGCAAGAAAATCAGGCTTCAAAGCAATGCTCATGAGGGTAATTCACCCCTTGCAAGTGAGTTGAGTAGGCGAAGCTGCTGCGGCAGGCAAACGCGTTTAAGATCATAACGCTCAATGGCAAGTGCTCGAGCGCGCGACCGTAAAGGAGCCCACCGCGTGGGATTCGATAAAACATCGACAACGGTATCTGCTAATCCATCCACATCGAAAAAATCAACCAACAAGCCGTTGTCGCCATGACGGATCGCTTCCATCACAGGCGGCGTTTTGCTGCCCACCACAAGGCAGCCTGCCGATAAAGACTCGATGCAACTCCAAGACAGCACAAAGGGGTAGGTTAGGTAGACATGACATGCCGAGACTTGCAGCAAGCGCAAGTAGCTCGCATAGGGCACATTGCCCAGAAAGTGAACACGTCCCAAGTCAAGGCGATCGGCAACTTCGTCAAGAAAGCGCTTTTTCCAGGAAGGCGCATCGGCGGGCTTTGCACCGTAGCTTACCCCATCGCCCCCCACAATGAGCACGCGCGCTTTGGGCCTTTGGGCAAGGATACTCGGCAACGCACGCATAAACACGTGATAGCCTCGATAAGGTTCTAAATTACGATTTACAAAAGTGATCACTTCATCGCCTGGCTTTAGTTCCCAACGCGCCTGCTCAGGGGCATCGGCCTTGCCAACACTTAAGCGAGCAGCAGGATCGGGGCGCACAAGATCAGTGTCTATCCCATCAAAAATCACCGAGACGCGATCTTGAAACACTGCAGGCAAAGTCTGACGCTGCCACAAGGTTGGACAAAGGCCCCAATCGCTAGCTTCAAGCGCCAAAAGATTATTAGCGTTTTTTAAGCGTAAACGGGCATCCTCTTGCAAACCTGATTTAGCAAACTCCGCATCAAAGCCAACGTCGCTACCACGGGTAGCATAGTAAAATTCTAAAAACGATAGCAATTTTGTACGAGGCCAAACATCTTTGGCAAACAGTGATTCCCCCCAACCCGGATGAGCGACGATCAAATCAGGCTCAAAGCCCTGCTCTCGCAAGCCCACCATGGCATAGGCACAGGCCTCGCCCCGAATGACTTTGGTTTCAAACTCACTCACCCAGGGATGAATGTTTGGCGACGTACCACGTTGCGGCTTATAGTTGACAAGCTCGACCGCACCAAGGGCTTGACCTGTGATGGCAAGCGCCTTCACCTGGTGTCCTTGCGCAGCAAGTGCAGGGGCAAGGTGGCGAAACTGACCGGGAAAGTTCTGGTGAATAAACAAAAACCGCATAAGAGAATCGTCCTTTTGCCCCTAGCCCCCTGGGTCTGCAAGCAGGCCGATGCCGATGAGTGAGGCCATGGCCTCAGGGCTTGATACATCGCTTAAGTGGTTCACAGGCGCCATGATCGCACGCAACACCCCCACATCGTCTTGACTCAGACTTAAGTGATCGGTGTAGTACTTGGCAACAGCCACCTGAT
>JBIKUM010000028.1:0-14479 GCA_044347585.1 Terrimicrobiaceae bacterium | reverse complement strand
ACGCAGGAAGAGGTCGCTTAGGAATTGCATTTCGACTTTCTCGAAGCCGAGTCCACTGCAGCGGTCGCAGCGGCCGTTGCCGGAGTTGAAGGAAAAACTGGAGGCTGTGAAGCCTGCGGCCTCGGCTGCCGGGGTGTCGGCGAAGAGATCGCGGATGTGCTCGTAAACGCCGAGATACACGGCCGGGGTCGAGCGGGGCGTCTTGGCCAGAGGCGATTGGTCCACCATCACGACTTCATCGACTTCTTCGTCGCCGCTGATGGATTTCACAAACCCGGCGGCTTCATCCTCGGCGGGATCCTCGCCGATGAGTTGGCGATGGAGGACATCGCGCACGAGCGAGGTTTTGCCCGAGCCGGAAACACCTGTGACGGCGCAGAGCACGCCGAGCGGGAACTTCGCGGTGAGGTTCTTGATATTGTGGTGGGTAACGCCTTTGAGAACGACATGGCCTTCGGCTTTGCGGCGTTTTTTCGGAACGGGGATGGATTTTTTGCCTTGGAGGTAATCGGCTGTGAGGGAGTTTTTTGCCGATGCGAAATTCTCCGCTGGGCCGCAGTAGAGGAGTTCTCCGCCGGAAATGCCACGGCCGGGACCGATATCCACCAACTCGTCGGCGGCACGGATCACTGCTTCTTCGTGTTCGACCACGAGGAGTGTGTTTCCCTTGTCGCGAAGGCCTTGCATGACCTCGATAAGGCGGGATGTATCGCGCGGATGGAGTCCTACGCTGGGCTCGTCGAGGACGAAAAGGGTATTTACGAGAGAGGCGCCGAGGCAGGTCGTGAGATTGACGCGTTGGATTTCGCCGCCCGAGAGCGAGCGGGTGGGGCGGTCGAGTGTCAGGTAGCCGAGGCCGATCTTGCAGAGGTAGTTGATGCGGGAAACAACCTGCTGGTGGACGAGGCGCGCGCTGGTATCCGAGGCGGGAAGTTCAAACGACTCCAGGATCGGCGCGAGGCGTTTGAGTGGGACTGCGGCGACATCCGCAATCGTCAGGCCCGGTGGATCGATGCGGAAATTCAGGGTATCCGGTTGGAAGCGGCCTCCGTGGCATTTCGGGCAGGGTTGGTAACTGCGGTAACGCGAAAGCAACACCCGCACATGCATTTTGTAGGCTTTGCTTTCGAGCCATTGAAAATAGCCGTCAACCCCATACCACGCACCCGAGTCCCAGGCTTCGCGCGATGGGACATCCGGATCGCCGTGAATGACAAAATCTTGATCGGCCTTGGAGAGGCGCTCGAAAGAACGCACGGTATCGATGCCGCGTTTGCGGCAGTGGCGGATGAGATCATCCTGACACTCAGCAGATTGACCGCTCTGGAAGGGGCGGATGACTCCCTCGGAGATGGAAAGGGATCGATCCGGGATGACGCGCTGCATGTCGATGCCGATGATGCGTCCAAAGCCTTTGCACTCGGGACAGGCACCTAGCGGGGAGTTGAAGGAAAAAAGACCCGGAGAGGGCGGGCGGATGTCGGTATCACACGCCGAGCAATGCCATCCCGCTGTGTGGGAGTGCGATGCTCCGGAGTCGGTGTCGATGATGGTTAATCGGTCATTGCCGAGGCGCAGCGAGTTTTCGATAGCCTCTGAGAGGCGGGCGTGGGTGGCATTTTCCAGATCGATGCGGTCTTGGATGACCTGCACACTCTCGGGGAGTTTGCGAAGATCGGGCGCCTCGTCGGTGCGGTGGATCTTGCCTTTGATCCAAATGCGCAGGTATCCCTGCTGGGCGAGAAAATCGAAAAAGTCCTTTGGAGCGGTGTTTTCGGGAACTTTGACGCTGAAGGTCAGAAAAACCGTCTTGCCATGGAAGTCGGCAAGAATCTGGCGGAGAATGGACTGGGGAGTGCCCTGAACCACTTCCCGCGCGCACTTTGGACAGAAGCCCTTGGCTACGCGCGGGAAAAGGAGTTTCAGGTAATCGTTGATTTCCGTGATCGTGCCAACGGTCGACCGCGTGGTGCGGACATTGTTGGCCTGCTCGATCGCGATGGCGGGCGGAATTCCTTCAATGTTATCGGCCAGCGGCTTATCCATCCGTTCGAGGAACTGGCGCGTGTAGGGACTGAATGTCTCCACATAGCGCCTTTGTCCCTCGGCATAGATGGTGTCGAAGGCGAGGCTTGACTTGCCGCTTCCGCTGGGGCCGGTGACAACGATGAGTCTGCCCAGAGGCAGTTCGAGGTCAATCCCTTGAAGGTTGTTTTGTTTGGCTCCGCGGAGCCGGATGAATTCCACCCGTGGAAATCTACTGGATTCTTAGGCGGTTTGGTTTCCGCGAAGTTCTTCGGTGCGGAGAAGCACGCGCTGGCGCATGATTTTTCCGGACTTGAACTTAACGGTGGCGCGCGCAGGGATCACCACATCATGCTCGGGCTTGTTTGGGTTGCGGCCCACGCGGGATTTCGTGAGGCGAACTTCGAAAACGCCGAAGTTGCGGAGCTCGACATCGCGGCCTGTGGACAGGGCGTCAGTGATGCCGTCCAATGTGAGTTGGATGACGCTGAATACTTCTTGTTGGGTGAGTCCAGTTTTTTTGCTGATCTGCATTACCAGATCTCTTTTGGTGAGGTTGGCCATATTGGTAGTGTGTAGGTTGAGGCGCGGAGATTAGCGGGTTACGATGGCAATGCAACCATTTTATCAAAACATTTCCGGGTGATTTGTGTTTGCGTGGAGATGCTTAGGGTGGCGGCTGAGGAGCCACCGTTCCATCGATGCTCACGGTCGCACGCGAGCCGGTCGGGGCTGTGACGGGCTCATCGCTCTCGATTGTGGCAATGCCCTGCGGGTTGAGATTTTTAATCACTCCGCCGCGAGCTTTTGCAGAGTCTCCTTCGATGCGGATGACGACCCGTTGGCCTTCTTGAATCTTGGAATCCGGGTTGAACGAAGCGGTCAGGATCGAGGGCGTTCCACTTGAGATCAGCGAGGCTTCGCCGGCGAAGGCATGGTTTCGGGAGTAGTTCCAAACAGTTGCGAGAAAAGCCACGATGCACAGGGCGAGGAGAGCGAGTGCGACGAGGCGGCCGTTTGAGCGGTTTGCGTGGGCGGGCGCGTTCATAAGGCTAGTGCCATCTCAAAATCGCGGAGGCAGGCGTGGATGCCGCGCTCGTCGCGGAGGAGGGATGTTCCCACAAGTGCGGCCTGAAAGTTTGACGCAACGGAGGAAAGAGTTTGCGGGGAAATGCCACTCTCCGCGACTCGGATGGCGGATGAGGGGAGTTTGTCCACGAGGTCGAAAACTCCGAGGTCGAGGCTGAAGTCAGTGGTGGAGGATTGGCCTGCGGCAACGAATCCGGTGTTGGTTTTGAATTTGCGGCTGTTGATTCCCACGACGCGGGCTTTTGCGGGCAGTGTGGCGATTTCCTCCGGGGTGTGGATTTCAAAGAGGGCCTCCATGCCGAGTTCGAGCGCGAGTTGGTGCAGGCGGTGCATGGTTGCCGCGTCGAGCACATTCGCCATGAGCAGAATCGCATCCGCTCCAAATGCGCGGGCCTCGTAAACTTGATACTCGTCTACAAAAAAATCCTTCCGCAGGATAGGGTGGGGAACCTGCTGGCGAATCTCGGCGAGACGGTGGATATCCATGCCAAAGTGTGTCTGGTTGGTGAGGACGGAAACGGCTTTGACGAGTGGCGATGCCGCGTAGGCTGCAGCGGCGTCGCGGACATTCTCGGCGCGCATCGTCCCCACGCTGGGAGAGCGTTCCTTGATCTCGGCGATGAGTCCGAAGCCGGAGGAAAGGGCTGCCACAAAATCCCGGGCTGGCGGGGCATCTGCCAGGCGGGCTTGGAGTTCGGCCAGAGGTGTCGATTTTTTGGCTTCGGCGACCTCGCGGCGGACATCCTCGAGAATGGTGTCGAGAATCGTTTTCAAGGCTGGGGTTTGGGATAGCTGCCGAGAATTTTGACCGTGCGGCAATTTTTTGTGAGTTCGCCAAGGAGGCCGGATTTTTCCAAATCCTGAAGGTGGCCGTCTGTCTGGACGAAGAAAAAGGTGTCGTCGCTCTCTTTGAGCGAGGGGCGGCTGGCGAAGTGGGCGAGGTTCACTTGCATTTGCCGGAAGGGCTCCAGCGCCGAGACCAGCGCGCCGGGTTTGTCTTCGATGCGAAGCATGATGAGCGTCTGGTCGTGCCCGGTGGGCGCGTTGATGTGGCGGCCGAGAATGATGTGGCGCATTCCAGTCGGCGCGCCGTGATTGTCCGTCTCGGGAAGAATCTCCGCACAGATCGAGAGGTCGGTCGCGGCGAGTTCGTCGAGTGTGGCATTGATAAATCCATGCACGGGATCTTCAAGTGGAACCACGCCGCAATCGGCTTCGTTGGCGCTGACTTGCTTGAGAACCTCTGCGATCGAAGCAGCCGCTGTGTAGCGGACGCTGGAACCGAATTTGGAGATCGAGATTTGATGCGTGGAACTGCCGGATGGGCCAAGACACGCGATGACGATGTCTTTTTCCAAAGCGAGTGAGGCTGACATGATCTCGCGGTAGATGGCCCGTATGGATTCGGGGCGGAGCGGGCCGTTGCTGCGCTCGACAAGGCTGCGCAGGAGCTTCATCTCACGGTCTGGCGAATAAATGGGAAGCGAGGCGCGGTTTTTGATGACGCCGATTTCCTTGGCCAAAGTGGCCCGCTCATTGAGGAGGCGAAGCAAATCCGTATCGAGGGCGTCGATGCGCTGGCGAAGTTCTCCGAGGTCGCTCATGGCTTGGATTCCTCTTCGGCGGCGGGCTCTTCGGGAGCCGGCTCTGGCTCTGTCGGTTCTTCGGATGGCACTTCGCTTGCGGGTTCCTTTGGTTCTGGCTCCCCGGCTGGAGTTTCGCTTGCAGGTTCGTCGGGGCTTTTTTCTTCCACCGCAGGCTGGGCTGGTTCGGGAGTTTCCTCGGCTGGAGCCGCTTTGGGCAGCGCGACGCGGCGGAGTTCGGAGGCATTGGGAAGATCATCGAGATTTTTCAATCCGAAGTGATCCATGAAAAATTGGGTCGTTTCGTAAAGGAGCGGGCGGCCGGCGATTTCGGAGCGACCGGCGATTCGCACGAGGTTCCGGTCAAGAAGGGTCTGCAGCACGCCATCCACCGCGACGCCGCGCACGGCTTCCATATCGGCGCGCGTAATCGGTTGCCGGTAGGCAATGATGGCGAGCGTTTCCATAGCCGGGGCGCTGAGACGGGCCTGGCGGTTCTCCGGGAAAAGTTGGCGCAACCATGGGGCGAAGCTGGCGCGTGTCACGAGTTGCCAACCTGCCGCGCTTTCCCTCACTTCGAAGGAGCGGCCGGTCTCCTCGTATTCCTGCTCGAGCTTTTGAATCGCCTCCTGAATCTGAGCGGCTTTGATTTTGGCGAACGCTGTCAGATCAGGGTTTTCTTTGCCGGCTTCTGCCGCGCCTTTGAGAATGGAGGAGAGTTCCTTTGCGGAGACAGGTTTTTGCGAGGCGAAAAGAACCGCCTCAATGATGCGGTGCAGAGGGAATGCGGGTTCGGGACTTGGGGATTCGTCACTCATACAAAAACGGGTTGGGCATTACTCACGCGGTCGATCCATATCTCGCCGCATACGGCCTCTTGGCGGACGCGGAGTTGTTTTAGTCGGATGAGTTCGAGCATGGCAAGAAAGGTCACGACGATCTCCGTGCGGCTGGCGGCATCGGCGAAGAGTTCCTCAAAGCGGAGCGGAATGCCTTCCTGGGTGATGCGCAGAACATGCTCGATCTTGTCGGAGACGGTGAAATTTTCCGCGAAGATCTCGCGCAGGTCCTCGGGTTTTTTCTCGATCCTTTTGAGGATTTTTTGAAAGGCGTGGATCAGGTCGAAAATACCGACCTCCTCAACCAGGAGATTCTCGGCCGGGGCCAGATCCGGCGTCACTGGCACGCGGGCAAAGAGGTTCAGCTGGGCCGTCTCGTTGTCGCGCAGGAGGGCCGCCGCTTCCTTGAATTTTTTATACTCGATAAGCTGCCGGATGAGTTCGAAGCGGGGGTCATCCTCTTCGGCGTCCTCCTCCGCCATCTGTTGGTCAACGGGGAGGAGAGTCCGGCTTTTGATGTAGAGGAGGTTCGCGGCCATGACGATGAACTCGCCGGCCAGCTCGATGTTCAGAACCTGAAAGGCCTCGATGTAGGCCATGTATTGCTTGGTGATCCGCTCGATCGAAATGTCGTAGATATCCACCTCATCGCGTTTGATGAGGTAGAGCAACAGATCGAGCGGACCCTCGAATACATCAAGTTTGACCTTGTAGTCCTCCACGCGACATTAAGGCCGCTTGTAGCCGCGTTTTTCCGCCTCGCGTTTTTGTTGGATGCGGTGCTTGTCGTGTTCTTTTTTCTTGGTTTTGAGTTTGCTGATCTGGCGCGAAAGTTTGTCCACGACCTTGTCGATGGCCACATAGAGGTCGGCTTCCGCGTCCTCGGCATGGATGTCCGGGCCGCTGAGTGCGAGGTGGACCTTCACGATGTAGGGCTTTTTGCGGTCGTGATTGTGAAGAAGAACGATGTGCGCAGCGAGGATCGTTTCACCGTGGCCTTCGAGGTGGCTGACTTTTTCCGCCACAAATTCATGGATGGCGCCGGTGAGGGTGATGTTTCGCGGAGTGATGTGAATTTGCATGGCCTACACTTTGCGGCTGGGAGCGGCTTCATTCCAGCAAAAATCCGCGCGGCGCTGGATTTCGCTCGGCTACATTTCGACGAGTTCGAGAATTTTCGAATAGCTCGCTTCCGTGTTCGCGCCTGGCTGCGCGGGGTCGATCATGTCGTGCGGGATGCCGAGGGACTCGGGGAATTCGTAGGTGAGGACCTCCGCTTCCTTTCGGGCCTCAAACCGTGATGCAATCTCCTTTGTAAGCTGGTTGTTCGCGCCGCGGTCACTGGCTGTATTCAAAAAAATCAGCCTCTTCGCGAGGATCGGTCGCGTGTCGAGGTGTGCGCGCACATCCCGCGAAAGTTGGATCGTGTCGGCCATGCAGTGGGTGCCGAATCGGGGATAGGCGTAGATTGGACCCGGCAGGTTTTCTTTCTTCGAGGCATCCCACCACTGGTAGAAATTCGGCAACTTCGAAAGGGTCGCCGCTGCGGCATCGAGGACGGAGGGCTGGACTCCATACATGCCGAAAAACGGGGCGATGAGCATGACATCGTGGACACCTTCCCGGTTTTGAGCCATCCAACCCGCCGCCACGGCACTTCCCGAGAGGCCGATGAGTGTGATCCTGTCGCCGAGACCGCTTGCGATATCGAGTCCGGTGGCCGCCTGGTCGATCAGATCCTGTGCGGTTTGGTGTCCTTGGTCTTTGTTGAGCCGGTCTGCAAAACCCGCGAGGCGCGCCCGGGGAAGCACCACATTCGCTCCCTTGGAGTGAAGGATTTTGGCAAGCGGCACAAATTGCTCCGGACAGTTCGTGAGACCATGCATAAGCACGAAGACGCGCCCAGTCTTTTGTCCGTGGTGCAGAAGGCGGCTTGCGCCCTCGGGCCGCAAAGGCATCGTCGACTCGTCACTGCGGAGGGTTTCAAATTTCGCCAGGGCCTCGTCAAACGATGCCGCCGGCCGGGGTGTTGATTGGAAGGCGGGAATTTGCGACATGGCTACTACAACGATGACCAGAATAGGCAGTCCGAAAAGGGCGGTTTTTTTCATGCGCGGAATTTCGGTGCCCAAGTCGGCCGGATTCTCGCGGCAACAAGGAATGCGACGCCGATCAAAACCAAAAATACGGAGAGGAATTGTCCACGCGTCAGCATGAGAGTCAGCGGAGCATCGGGTTCCCTGAAGAACTCGCCCGCAATCCGCAAGAGCGCGTAGGCGATGAAAAACACACCCGTGAGGATTCCGTTAGGAAGGCGGAAGCGTGTCCGTAAAATCCAAAGAATCGCGAACAGCACCGCACCTTCGAGAAAGGCCTCGTAAATCTGCGAGGGATGTCTCGGCGTGAGGACTTTGGCCAGAAGAGCATGCAACTCAAGTGATGAACCGGCGTTTTCCACGACAGCAGGGATGTTGGTGAAAGAGGGATCGATTTGCGACGCCTCAAGCAACACCTCGCGCGTCGTCTCCGGCGGGGCATCGTAGAGTTCCTTTGGAAATTGAACCGCCCATGGCACCGATGTCGCCCGCCCGTAGAGTTCGCCATTGATGAAATTCGCGCACCGTCCGAGGAAAAGGCCCACAGGCGCCGCCACCACCGTGTTGTCTCCGATGTTCAACCAGGAAATTTTTTCCCGCCGCGAGTAGATCCAAGTGAAAACCACGATGCCCAGAATCCCCCCGTGACTCGACATTCCCCCGTCCCAGAATTTGAAAAAAACCAGAGGGTTCCCCAGGAAATTCTCCCAATCGTAAAAAAGCATATACCCGAGCCGCCCGCCCAGAATAACCCCGAAAAGCGCCGTGCCAGTGATGAAGTCGGCGATATCCCGCGCAGGAATATCGCTGTATCCCCGCCGCGCGAGGTGCATGCAAATGCCATACGCCGAGGCAAACGCCAGCACATAGGCAAGACCATACCAACGAAGACCAACCCCCTCGCTGAATTGAATCAAAAACGGACTGAGATCGTGGATGTAGTAGGCAAGCACAGGGAGGCATTCTTGCCGCGCGCCTCCAACGAGGCAAGCGCCCTCAGCTTCAAGGCAAAGTGGGACTAAACACGCTCAAATGAAAACGCATAGACCGTAGTATGGTCGTAGCGCTCGCCGGGGCGGAGGATGATGTCGCCGAGTGTGGGCGTGTGGACGGCGCCGGGGCAGCCTTGGCATTCGAGGCAGAGGCCGGCGTGTTTGATGTAGGGGATGCCGGATTTTCCAACAAGTGTGCCATCGAGGATCGCGGCGCTGTAGATTTGCACGGTGTCCTGCGTGGTGAGGGTGGTCATGGTGAGACCGCTCGCCGGATGCCTTAAAACAGCGGTTCGCGCGAGTTCGTCTTTGCTGGAACGCCGGATGAAATGGTTGTCGCCATGGTTGTTTAAAAGCACGGGAATCGCATCGCCCAGACGGCGTGGTTGGTTGAAATCATTAACATCCTGGGTCACAGGTGCTCGATGGCCGAGTAGTGTCATCGATGCGTCGGTGGCGGCGATTTCATCCGAGAAAACCTGTAGCACATGATCAAAAATGTCGCCGCTGCCTTCGCCTGCGAGGTTGAAATACGAGTGGTTCGTGAGGCTCAGCGGCGTGGCCTGATCGGTCTCGGCTTCGTAGCGGATGATGAGTTCGTTTTTTTGAGTGACCGCATAAGTCACCGTCACTCGCACATTGCCGGGGTAGCCTTCTTCGCCATCCGGGCTCAGATAACTCAGGCGCAGGGTGGCTTCCTCAGCATCTGCCGCAACCTCGGTTTGCCAGAGTTGCTTGTCGAATCCCTTGAGGCCGCCATGGAGGTGGTTCGGGGCGTCATTCGCGGCGAGCGGGTATTCGCGGCCGTCGAGCAGGAATTTCGCCCCGCTGATGCGCCCTGCGACACGGCCTACGAGCGTTCCAAAAAACGGATGCGGGCCGAGATAGTCTTCGAGTTTGTTGAACCCCAGCACGACATCGGCCACGGACTGATCAGGGCGCGTGACACGAATGGCGGTGACAATGCCGCCGTAGTTGGTGATGTCGCAAGCGAGCCCGAGTCCATTCGAGAGGGTGAACAAATCGGCCTGGCGTCCATCGGGCAGATTGCCGAAGGGGCGGTGGGTTATGGTGCAGGGAGACATAATGGAGGGGTAAGATTTTTAGACAAAATTAACAGAATTTCAAAATTAACGAAAAAGGTCGCCGAGTTCGTCGGCGACCCTTTTGGTGTATTTTATCAGGCCAGCCGCCTTGGGGCTTATTTTTTGGCTGGGAGAGCGGAGGCTTTCCAGGCTTTTTCAATGAGGCCTTTGAGCACGATGGCTTCCTCCCAGCTGTTGGGCAGGCTGTGGAGGTTGTAGCCGCCAGCGATGGGACCCATTTCGGGAACGACGAAGAGTTCGCGTCCGTCTTGCTTGCCTTCGCGCCAGACTCGGAAGAGGGCTTCGGCGAAAGGAATCCAATCTTTGATCTCCGGGGTGAGCTTACCTTTTCCGTCGGTGACGGGAATCTGGCAATGGTGGCCGTTGAAAGGGCGGAGGTGGATTTGCTCCACGCGCTGGATGAGTTTGGGCTGAACCAGTAGACGCGAGGCGTAGTTGCCGGGGTGCAGGTGCTTGACCACGGAGACATGGGAGTAATCCAGCGTCATGGGCAGGAGTTTCCCGGTCTCTTTGCGGTAGGCATCCGCAAGGGCGTAGGCTTTTTCAGGGGTCTCGGTGCATGTGTCGCGATGGATTTCCACAGCGGGCTCGCAGCCGATTTTCTCTGCATCCTTCATGAGCTGCAGCGTGAGCTTAAGGGCCTCGGGTGTGAGGGTGTCCTCATCGGCCAACTGCACATTGATGTAATGCGCGCCGTTGTCGGCGTTGTCTTTGAGAAGTTTGTGGAATTCCTTGGGGTTGCCCGAGGAGACATAGCCAACGATGACGAGGCCGTATTTGTCGGCGAGTTTTTTGAGTTCGGGCGTGGCTGCCGTTGCAAAGCCGTCAAAGCCGGCTTCCTTGATCGCGCGGACTTTTCTTTCGAGAGACCATTCCTTCTTCGCGTTGGGGTATTGCATCAGCGACCACATGGCCGCGATCATGCGAAGTTTGGGTGGGTTTTCTTTTTTCATTTTTTCCCGCGGTTGGGGAAAGTGAGTTCGGCGATGCCGGACTTGTCGAGGTCGCCGAAACCTTCAGCCACCATGCGGTCGTATTGCTTCTTGGTTGCCTCGGCGAGAGGGAGATTGAGACCCTTCTCATGGGCGAGGGAGAGGGCGATGCCGCTGTCTTTCGCCGCGTGGGCGCCTGAGAAGAAGCAGGAGTGATCGCGGTTTTGCATATCCTCGCCATCGGTTTTGAGAACCTGCGAGTTTGCTCCGGTCTGCGAAAAAACCTCGCGCAGCATCGTGAGATCAAGCCCGAGGGATGCTCCGAGCCCCAGCCCTTCGGCGAGTCCGGCGGTATTGATATTCATCACCATGTTGACGAGCGCCTTCACTTGAGCGGCCTTGCCCGAGGCGCCGATGTGGCGCAGGGAAATGCTGAGGTCTTTGAGGATCGGCTCGGCGCGCTGGAAGGCCGCGTCCGTGCCTCCGGTCATGAGATACAGGGTTCCTTCGCGGGCTTGGGTGATGCTTGATGCCATGCAGGCTTCGAGAGACTCTGCACCGGCCTTGTGTGCGAGCGCCTCGACATCGAGGTGAACCTGCGGTGAGACAGTGGCGCAGTTGATGAAGAGTTTGCCTTTGGCACCAACGAGCAGGCTGTCGCCCTGTTCGGTGAAAATAGCCCGCATGGCCTTGTCGTCGGTCACGACGGTAATAATCACGCTGGCGAGTTCATTTACGCGGGCCAGTGTTTTGGCTGCCTCGGCTCCGATCTCGGCACCCAGCTCCACAGCGAGCGGAGCGTGGTTGTCGAACACGGCGGTGACATTGTATCCTTGATCTTTGAGTCGGCGCGCCATGTTGGCGCCCATACGACCGACTCCTACGAATGCGATGGTTTCTTTCATAAATTTTTAATCTTAAGAGGATTTTTAGACAGAATTAACAGAATTGAAAAAATAATTTGAATGGTTCTGGAAAAAGAAAAAACGACTATTCCAGAGTTCATTAAATTGCCTGTAAAAGCATTCCGTTAATTTTGTTCATTCTGTTAAAAACTTGGTCTGTTGCTTTTACGCTGCAAAAAAGGGATTGGCGTGTTTTTGTTCGCCGATCGTGGTGAGGGGACCGTGGCCGGAGCAAACGATCGTGGCGTCGGGAAGCGTGAGAACCTGTTCACGGTTGTTGCGCAACGCATCGGCGTAAGAGACCATGCCCCCGCCCATGGAACCCGCAAACATCGAGTCTCCCACGATTGCGACAGGTTTTGCGAGGCCTGGGATGAAATAAGTCACTCCACCTGCCGCGTGTCCGCTCGTGAGGCGGGTTTCAACGATCAGGCTGCCAATTTGAAAACCTCGGCCAGCGGAAAATGGCTCCGCTCCGGCAATCGGTTCCTTCTCGCAAACCCAAGCATGCGCGCCTGTCTTTTCGACCAAGCGATCCAAATCAAAAATATGGTCGGTGTGGATGTGGGTGATGAAAATTTGTTTCACCTGCAGCCCGTGATTCGCCGCAAAATCAAGCATCGGCTGGCCATCCGCCCCGGTGTCAAAAAATGCCGCCTCTTTCGTCGAGGGATCCCAAACGAGAAACGAATTCACCGTCATGTCCTCGAACACGGAATTGAAGTGCGCGAGGCCCTCGATGTCCTCTACGGGAGCTGCTGTGTAGCGGCCTTGGGCCAGTGCCAAAAGCGCATTGGCTCCCAGACCGAGAGCGGAAGCCACTTTGTGTAGGGCGGCCTCATTCAATGTGCCGGCCTTGAGATTTTCGATCTCTGAAACCGTTGCCCCCGACTTCGCCGAGAGCGCCTCGTCGTTGAGGGATTGCCCGCGTTGGGCTTTTCCAATGATGTCACTAAAGCTGTCTTCCAATGGTATGCTGATCGGCATGATTTTTTGTCTTTCTGAGGCTGACATTCCTATCAGCCAAGGTGTTTTTGTAAACTTCCAAGCAAGTTAGAAAACGGGCGATTCCTAACCTCCGACGCGGTGGGTGTGGCTGTAGAATGTGGCTCGATTGTTGCGGCAGAAGCCTGCCAAGGTGATGCCCCAGCGTTCGCTCATCTCCACGGCCAGAGACGAGGGGGCGGAGATGGCTGATAGGATAGGAATTCCTGCGCGGGCGCATTTTTGAACGATCTCAAAGGAGACGCGACCGCTGACGGTGAGGACATCCGCAAGGGCGAGCAGGTTGTTCTCGAGTAGGAATCCGATGACTTTATCTACCGCATTGTGGCGTCCGATATCTTCAAAAATGCACAACACATCGCCGCTGGCTGTTGCGGCGCTTGCGGCATGACAGCCTCCGGTGCCGTCGAACTGGCTTTGTCTGCGGCGTGCGTTTTCATGGATGGTTTTCAGGGCGGAGGCGCTGATCGATGCCGCTTTGGAGACCGGCGGCACGCCCTCGAACATTTTCTCCATCGATTCCTTCCCGCAGAGTCCGCAGGAGGAGGTGGATGCCAGACGGCGGTTGGCCGGAGCCATGGCGGAGTCGGTCAGTTCGACTCTGGCAAAGGTTCCGAGAGGCGTCTCCTCCTGTTCATAATTGACGAATGGCGCATCGTTCACCGCTTCGGAGTGAAGCAGGCCCCGAACAAGGAACCGCTCGGCTCCAGGCGTCTGCATCGTCATGGAAAACAGCGAGCCATTCACAATGATCTGCAATGGTCGCTCGACGGTGAGGCTGTCCACCACAGGCGAGGTTTGGTCGTCCTCTTGGCGAATCGCTTGGAATTTGCGGGTGTGTGAATCAAAGGTCTCAAGCTCAGCCTCGCCGCATGCGATGGCTCCGTCCTCAAGAATCCGACAACGCAAACCGCCGCGCCCAACAAGAAACGCATTGGCTCCAGGGGCCACGGCTTCATCCATCCAGTAGCAGGGTTTGCATTCCTCGACTCCTTCAAAGACGACGCTCCCGAGACGAAACTGGCGTCCGATGAGGTTGTTCAAATCAACACCCGAGATGAGGACATTTCGCCGCAGGGTCGAGCAATCGAGTGATGTCAGACCGAGGGCGTCGCACATTTCCGAAACCACCTCGCGCGAGAGGAATGTGATCTGGGTTTTTCCGCCGGGTTGTTCATTGTAGTAGCGATCCCCAAGGATGCCCTTGCCCGCGTGGCACTCGGCCGTGTTAACGCGGAGGATTTCGTTATTTTGCCGTCCTTGGCCGTGGCGGCCTTTGAAATCATGTCCGCTGGAGATCCAGATATCGTGAAGTGTGACGCGCATGGTTGTCGTTTTAATGGGGGGAGGCGCAACGGCATCCCTCGATCCATTCGCCTTGGCCATCGGTGTAGGTTTCGCGTTTCCAAATGGGGACGCGGAGTTTGATGGCATCGATCAATTCCCGGCAGGCGGCGAAGGCCTCTTCGCGGTGGGCGGCGGCGGCCCCGACCCAAACCGCCAGATCGCCCGGCTTCAGGTCGCCAACCGCGTGGATCGCGGCGGCACGGATGCCGAACTTGCGGGAAACTTCTTCAACGAGGCGACGGCCCTCTTTTTGTGCCAATTCCAAATACGCCTCATAATGCAGTCCCACGACCTCGCGGCCCTCGTGATGGTTTCGCACACGGCCCTCGAAAAAAACAAATCCCCCGCAGTCCGGCGATGTGAGCAATTCGCGCAGGGACTCGAAGTCGATGGGGTGGGATTCGATGAATAACGACATGGTTTAACCTCCCGAAAACGGCCTGAGAAAAACCACCTTGTCGCCTGTGCAAAGGGCGTGGTCGTGTTGTGCGAACTCGTCATTCACAGCAATGCGCACATGGCCGCGAAGACCTGAAAGATTGTGGTTGTTGGCAAACTCT
>JBIKUM010000295.1:0-3780 GCA_044347585.1 Terrimicrobiaceae bacterium | reverse complement strand
CCACCCTCGCGTCCGAGGTCTAACTCGTGATGGCCGTTGCCATTTTCCCGCTGGTCAAAGTGGACGCCGAGTTTCATGAGTTCAGCAATGCGCTCAGGGCCTTCGGTAATGATTTTGCGCACGGCGTCCTCGTGGCAGAGGCCCGCCCCCGCATCGAGAGTGTCGCGGATGTGGAGTTCGAAGGAATCCTCGTCACTCATGACACAAGCCACGCCGCCCTGCGCCCAAGCGGTGTTCGAATCTGCGATCGCCCGCTTGGTTATGAGGGCCACACGGCCCTTGTCCGCTGCTTTGAGCGCGAACGACAGGCCGGCTATGCCGCTGCCGAGGACGATGAAATCAAATTCTCTCATGAGATTGAGGGGAGGGGGATGTTGTCGATGAGGCGGGCTTTGCCGAGAAAGACAGCAACGGCAAGCCGTCCGGCGGTCTTCCTGTTTGATAGCGAACGCAGTGTTGAGGCATCCACCGCCTCGATGTAGTCGATGCGAGCGCCGGGAATTTTGCCGATTGCGGCGGTGCAGGATTTCACAATCGGTCCCGGGCTTTTGAGTTTCGAAGCCTCGGCCATGGCCGCATGGATACGGGGTGCGAGTATGCGCTCGGCAGGGGTGAGATAGGCGTTACGGGAACTGGCGGCGAGGCCATCCGGTTCGCGCACTGTGGGGAAGGGTTCGATGGCGATGGGAAAATTTAAATCCCGCACCATGCGGCGGATGATGGCGAGTTGTTGCCAGTCCTTTTCGCCAAAAACGGCGTGCGTTGGCTGGGTGGCGAGGAAAAGTTTGGCCACAACCGTGCAGACGCCTCCGAAATGCCCCGGTCGGCTCCGTCCGCAGAGCGTATCCGAAAGGCTCGACTCTCCAATGGTCACGCTGGCATCGGCTGCATACATCTCATCTACTCTGGGAAGAAAAACGGCATCCGCCCCGGCGCGCTTGCAGACCGCGAGATCCTTCGCAAGCGGACGAGGGTAGGCGTTGAAATCCTCTTTTGGGCCGAATTGTGTGGGGTTCACGAAAATCGAAACCACGACTTCGCCGTCCGTTCCTGCCAATTTGCGGGCGTGGCGGATCAGTGCCTCGTGGCCGTGGTGCAGGGCTCCCATTGTGGGAACCAGAACAACTTTTTTCTCCGACCCCTTTCGCCAACGCCTCGCGGCTGCAATCGTTTTCAGGGATTTCATAACGGCAATTATTCCTCCTGGGCGACCAGAGTGCTTGGAGACAACTCTTTGTCTGGCGGGGCCGTTTTTTTGGTTAATTTTGCGCCGGCGCAGCAGCTTCGGGAGCGGGTTCCAGGACGGCATTTTCCACCTCAGGGGTGGACTGCGGCGCAACTTCTACGGCACTGGCGGCGGGTGTGGCCTCGGCCACTGGAGTCGCTTCGACGGCGGGGGTGGCCTCAGGAGTGCTCACAGGAGCTGGTGCCGGGGTGGACACCGCAGCAGGCACAGGCTCGCTTAGGAGTTTTTTCTGAATAGCGGATTTGCCGGAATTCGCCTTCGCGGTGAGGATGGAAAGAAGAAGAGTGATCGCGAAAAAGGCGATGCCCATCCAAGTGGTGAATTTGGCCAAAACATTGGTCGTTTGTGAGCCGAAGACATTGTCCGTGATTCCACCACCGAATGCCGACCCCAATCCCTCGCTGCGTGGACGCTGCATGAGGACAACCAAAATCATAAACGCACAAACCAAAACATGGAGGGCGATGAGTAGTGACAAAATGATGGACATAGAAGAGTCGAGGAAATTAGCCGCAGTCGCGCTTTAGTAAAGACAAGAAATCACTGGTTTCCTGGTGGAACCAAACCCGGTTCGCCCCTTGTTCCGGCGGCTTGCGCGATCATTTGGGGGAAAAGAACCGATGACGATTCGACAACGGCTTTCGGGCCGGTCATCTTCACAAAGACATCACCGGATTTTTCATCGGCAAGGATTGCTCCCAGGAGGGCGTAGTTTTCCAGCGGCGTGGTGGGGCCTCCGGGCATGCCGCTTTGAAATGTGCCTGCGGCCTGCACATAATAAACGCGGGTGCGGCCTTCCGTGACCTCGTTTTTTGAGGTGGGGCCGCCTTGAAATTGACCAAACCAGCGGTCGATATTCGCTTGGATTCCACCACCTTGACCGGGGCCGAAGTAAAAAAAAGTAACCTCGGCTTTTTCCTGATTGGTTCCGGGAACTTCCAGTTGAGCCTTCCGCATAGTGCTGGAGGGAACGATCCATTTCCAATTATCGGGACGGGTGAATGTGAACGCTCCGACTTGGAACTCCAGCGGGTCCGCCGCGAGGAGAGCAGTGGATGTGGCTATCAGTAGAAAAAGGGATCGTAGTGTCATCGTGGGCTGCGGATTTCTTCAACAGTCGGCTGCGGTGTGGGACGGGGCACAGGAACTTGCGGGTTGGTCGTTGTGGTGGGCGGCGCTGGTGGTTGGACACTGGTGCCGGTGTTGTTGGCTTGCTCAGCAGCTGACTGGGCGGCATCGCCCACTGCTTGGGCATCGACGCCGGCTACGCTCTCGACAATCTGGTTTGTGATCTGTGTGGCTTGTTGGGGTTGAGCCGCAGCGACGGAGGCTGCGATTTGCGCGGCAGCTTCAGGAACCGCTGCCGCAACGGAAGCTGCGATTTGAGGGGCGCTGGATGGTGCCACAGAGGCAACCGCGCCAGCGACAGCTGCAGCGGCGGCAGGGACGGCTTGGGCTACGCTGGTAGCGATGGCTGCGGCTGAGGATGGGGCCACTGTAGCTACAGAAGAAGCAATCTGGGCAGCCATCGAAGGCGAGGCCAAGGCAGCGGTGGATGCAATTTGAGGCGCGGCGTTCGGGGCGAGTTCAGCGGCGGTGGCGGCAATTTCGGCGGCGGCGGCAGGCGTTTCCGTGGCGAGTTGTTGAACGGCTTCAACGACGGCTTCATCTCCTTTGGTTGCTGCTTCCTCCAGCGTTTTTTGCTGTTCCGGCGAGAGGGATGAAGAGGCGGACTCGCTGCTCTGGGCGGCGGCCACGACGGCTTGAGCGAAAACGGTCTGTCCGGATGATCTTTGAGAGGACACGGAGGATAAAATGCTGCTTCCAGCCTCAGCCGAGAGTTGGCTGGTGATGGGGGCTTGGATTGTTCCGCCTTGGCCGCCCTGAGATGGTGTCATAGCAACTGTGCTGGATGTGCCTGCGGCCACTGGCACGGACTCGCCTCCACCTGCGGAACGGACTCCGACTTCGCCGGAAGCCACGCCCACGGTGAATGATTTTGCCGTGCCGTCCGAATTTTTTACGGCACTGGTTTTGAAATCCGTGCCGCGAATACCTGCCGTGCCAAGCGGCGTCGAGACCTCCAGACTCGATCCGGGTTTCAGCTTTTTCACGCCGGTGATGATGTCGCCGTATTCAAGAAATCCCGTTGTTTTGGATTTGGATGGCTCGGATTTCATCTCCGCAAGTTTGTCTGGAGCAACATCCCATGGTGCCTGTTGGAATTCCTGGATGAGAAACTTGGAGGAGGGGGCGACTTCCATGACGATGCCATTTTCGAAGGCGAGTGAGGCTTTAGCTTTTGGGCCGGTGACGATGATCTGGCCTTGCTTTAAGATGGCGCCTTTCGAGGGAGCCTGGGTTTGGTCCGTGGAAGAGCTTGAGATTTTCACATCGCCCTCGAAGGAGGTGAGAACAATGATGCCATTCTTCATGGGGGCATCGGCGGGCTGTTGGGCTTTGGCGCTTGCCTGAAATGCTAAAAATGCAATCGCAAGCAGTTGAAATGCGGTTCGTAGGGTGGTGGAAAGATT
>JBIKUM010000279.1:0-4071 GCA_044347585.1 Terrimicrobiaceae bacterium | reverse complement strand
AGAATGGGAAACATTTTTTTCAGGGAACAGATTTTACCCAACATCTTGTGGAGAGAAGGAGGACTCATCCCACTATCCAGTAGGAAACGCCAGAATATTGCGGAAAAAACATTGCTCCGAGTTGGTGCCTTGAGGTAATGACATGGGGAGTCTCACTACCTACTTAGGTGACATAATTTTTGAATCAGATGCCCGACGAAAACATTCCCGACGAAAACGCCACGGCCCCCGAAGCCAAAAAACCCACTAAAGTCCGGCCGGACTTCAAAGCGAGCAGCTACACAGCCGACGATCTGAGTTCCCTAAAGGGCCTCGAGGCTGTTCGCAAAAAGCCTGGCATGTATATCGGCGGCACCGACGAGAGAGCCCTCCACCACTGCGTGAGCGAGGTTCTTGACAACTCGGTCGATGAATTTTTAGCAGGCCACTGCACCCATATCGATGTAACGATCCATGCAGACGGCTCGATTTCCATTCGCGATAACGGGCGTGGTATTCCAGTGGACCTTAACAAAGAGGAAGGCATCCCGGGCGTGGAGCTCGTGCTGACCCGCCTGCACTCGGGTGGCAAATACGGCCAAGGCAACTACGAATACTCCGGCGGCACGCATGGTGTGGGAGCGAAGTGCGTTAATGCTGTCTCAGAGTGGTTTAAAGTCGAGGTAACCCGCGACGGAAAAATCCACGCGATGTCTTTCGAGCGCGGAACAACCAAGCAGAAGCTGCATGTCATAGCAGAGGTCAAATCCGCAAAGCAGACGGGGACACTCATCACCTTCATGCCGGACTCCGAAATCTTCGAGGAAACGATCGAGTTCAAGTCCGAGCGCATCATTACCCGCCTCAACGATCTCGCGTATATCAACGCGCCACTCTCCTTCACTTTTCTCGATGAACGCCAAGAGGGCGCCAACCCCATGCAGATTCTCCACCCGCGAGGAGTGGAGGAGTTTGTCGACCGCCTAGTTCAGAATAAAACGCTCGTCCACCCGAAGCCCATCATGATTAAGGGCACGAGGGACAAAGTGATCGTTGAGATCGGCCTGAATTATACAGATACCTACAACGAGCAACTCCTGTGCTACACAAACGCAGTCCCAAATCCAGATGGAGGCACGCACAGCAGCGGCTTTCGCGGATCACTGACTCGCGCGATCAATCAGTATGCCAAGAATAACTCCCTACTGAAGGAAAAGGATGTTGCCATCACCGGCAACGATGTTCTTGAAGGCTTAGCGGCTGTCGTGAGCGTGAAGCATCCCGATCCACGCTTCGAATCCCAGACCAAGGTGAAGCTGATATCTCCCGAGGTGGAGGGCATTGTGGGTTCGATCACCTACGAAGGCCTCATGCTGCATTTCGACCAAAATCCGAATGTGGGCAAGCGCATTATCGAGAAGTGCCTCATGGCCGCACGCGCCCGCGAAGCGGCCCGCAAGGCTCGTGAGACCGTTCGCAAGGGCGCGCTCACAGGCGGTGGACTCCCGGGGAAGCTGGCGGATTGCTCCGAGCGCGACCCAGACCTCACCGAACTCTATGTGGTCGAAGGTGACTCGGCCGGTGGCTCCGCGAAGCAGGGCCGCGACCGGAGATACCAAGCGATTCTGCCGATCAAAGGCAAAATCATCAATGTCGAGAAGGCGCGCCTCGACAAAGTTCTTCAGAACACTGAAGTCCAGACCCTCATCACGGCGATCGGCACTGGTATCGGCATCGCTGCCACCGAGAAGGATCGCGAGGGCAGCTTCAATATCGAGAAGCTTCGATATGGTCGCATCATCATTATGACAGATGCCGATGTCGATGGTTCGCACATTCGCACGCTTCTGCTCACTTTTTTCTGCAGGCACATGGTGGAGCTTGTTAAACAAGGCAAAGTCTACATTGCCCAACCGCCCCTTTACCTGATCAAACGCAAGAAGCGCGAAGAATATGTCGATGACGATGCGCAACTGAACAAAATCCTCATCGGCATCGGTGCGGATGAAGTGAAGATCAAAAATCTTGCGGACGGCAAGGTTTTCAGTTCCAGCCAACTGAAAGAAATCCTCGAACTCCTCGAGCGCTTCGCCAAATTCAGCGATGCGATTCGCAGGCACGGAGGCGATTTTGAGGAATACCTCGCCGAGAGAGACCCCAAAACCGGGAAACTCCCGACATTCATGGTTAAAGTTCGCGAAGGCAACACCGAGTGGGCAAGCTACTTCCCCGGTGAGGCCGAAGTCCGTGAATTCCATGAAGGCAATCGCGACCTCAATCTTTACGAAGAGGCAGCACCAGAGCCACTCGAAGGCGAAGTGCCGGCCCCGGACTCGCCTGCGAAGTCTAAAAAAGAGAAAAATGAAAACGCGAACCGCCGCCGTGCAAAGCTCATCCAGCTTCATGAGTCCACCTCCGCTCAGAAGCTGATTGATGAACTGGCCAGAAAAGGCTTGAAAATCGAGCATTACTCGAGCAGCGATGAGCCAATCTTCGAACTCGTCGAAGGCGAAGGCGACAAGGCCGTTACCACCCCGCTGTTCGCCATTCCGAAAATTCTCACAAGCATCTTGGAAATCGGCAAACGCGGCCTCTCCATCCAGCGATTCAAAGGTCTCGGTGAAATGAATCCCAAGCAGCTCTTTGAAACAACGATGAATCCTGAGAAGCGCAAGATGCTCAAGGTCAGTCTCAACGAAGACAATGCCGTCGAGGCCGACCGCATGTTCACCATCCTCATGGGTGATGTCGTGGAGCCCCGCCGCCAGTTCATCGAAGATAATGCGCTTAATGCCAGACTGGATGTTTGACGCGCGTAACTACGCGCGACTACATTTCGACATGAAAACTTCCGCCAACATCTTGGAGAGACCCACAAACAAGCCTGAGATGTTTTTACAAGAAATTGCTCAGATGCCTGGTATTGGAGCTACCATTAGCGTTCGCTCCGCAAAGACCCATCTGTCCGCGCTTCTGGATTTTGTAGCCAAAGGTCGAGAGGTCACCATAACAAGCGGCGGAAAACCAAAGGCAGTGCTTCTCGCGACCTCGAACAAAAAGCGTGGCAAACCCTTCACTGGAACAAGGGAGCACCTCGCAAAAATGCCAGCGTGGCAAGACGGCCCTACTTCAGAGGAAATCATCCGCGAAGATCGCGATTCCAGAGGTTGGTAATGTATATAGACAGCGCAATCATCGTGAAACTGCTCGTCAAGGAGGAACTCAGCGATTTCTTCCAAGATGCTCTCGAGAATATTGTGCTCACCACGTCTGAACTTTCTCTTGTGGAAGTGGCATCCGCCCTCCTCTCAAAAGTCCGGACCAAATCCATCAGCGAAAAGCAACGCCTTGCTGCGCGAGAGGTTTTTCATAAAAAAATCGATGCCGAACAGATTCTTATCCTTCCGTTGGATTCGCCTGTGTATTCCAAGGCGAGATTGCTGATCGAGTTTTGCCACCCCGAAGTGTCTCTCCGCACTCTGGATGCCATCCATATCGCAGCGTGTGATATTTCCCAAGACCTTCCCCTCTGCGCCACCGACTCGCGCATTCGTGCCGCCGCCACGAAGCTCCGGATCCCACTCTTTCCCGAAACAATACCCATTTAATCCATGTATACCCAAAACGAAAAAGTCGAACTCGTGAATGTCGCCGATGAAATGTCGAAGTCGTTTCTCGACTACTCGATGTCCGTCATCATTTCCCGCGCACTGCCAGACGCCCGCGATGGTCTCAAGCCCTCACAGCGCCGCATTCTTTTTGCGATGAACGAGCTCGGCGTTCAGCCCAACCGCAAGCATCTGAAGTGCGCCAAAATCGTCGGCGAGACGATGGGCAATTATCACCCGCACGGCGACCAGGCGATTTACCCCACACTCGTTCATATGGCCCAACCTTGGGCCATGCGGGAGATGCTCGTTGACGGCCAAGGGAACTTCGGCTCCGTGGAAGGCGATCCACCAGCCTCCATGCGTTACACCGAGGCCCGCCTTCAGCACCTTGGAGCCGCACTCATGCACGACATGGACAAGGGCACCGTCGATTTCAGGCCGAACTACGACGAGACCCGCGAGGAACCAACTGTTTTCCCAG
>JBIKUM010000278.1:0-4072 GCA_044347585.1 Terrimicrobiaceae bacterium | reverse complement strand
GAATGGCATTGCCAAAACCTCCGCCGGTCATGCCTGCCGCAGGTGGCAATTCGGTAAAAATTCCCGCTCCGAGCAGCGGCAGGCCTTTTTCCAAAAGAAGAAAAATAATCGAAACCAATGGCACCATCGTCAGGAGTGAAAGGGTGATGCAAACGCCGCTGAGGATTCGATTTGTCAGAGAGCGGGCCACGGTTTTCGAATTCACCGAAAGGTCGGAGTCGAAAAAATCCAAGGAGTGGGAAGCAATGGGATCCATTTGATTTAACGAATGCCGGCGGTTTGCTTTTGGGTGTAGCGCAGCACTGCCTCGCCGAGCATATTCACAACAAGGGTAATGCCGATCAGGATAAGCGCGGCATACATGAGGGAGTTCACTTGGAGTCCCTGTGCCTCGCCAAACTGGTTTGCAAGGAGGCCGGCAAGCGTTCCCGAGGGGGAGAGCACCGACCAGGAGAGCCTCGAACTATTGCCGATGAGCATGGCCACCGCCATCGTCTCGCCCATGGCGCGACCGAGTCCAAGTATCGTCGCCGCAACGATGCCGGGCGCGGCCGTTGGCAGGATGACGCTGAAGATGGCCTCCCAGCGGGTTGCGCCGAGCGCGTAGGCTCCTTCGCGCAGGGTTTTTGGAACGGATGCCAGGGAGTTTCGCGAGATGGCTGTGATGGTTGGCAAAATCATGATTGCCAGAACGACCGAGGCCGTGAGGAGCGAGTTGCCGTAGGCGGGGCCAGAAAAAAGCGGGAAGTCGCCGAGTGTGCCGACCGCCCAGTCGCCAAAGGCCTTCACGATCGGGATGATGACAAAAATTCCCCAGAGGCCGTAAACGACGCTCGGGATGGCGGCCAGCATTTCCACGACGAAACGCATGGTCTGACGGATCGAGGGCGAGAGGAAGTTCTCGCTCAAAAAAATCGCAATCGCAACGCCCAGCGGAAATGCCAGAAGAATGGCGAGGAATGAACTCGCCAGCGTGCCAACGATGAAGGGCAGGACACCGAACCGCTCGCGGTTTGGCACCCAGGCCGAGGTGGTCATGAAATCGAACCCGAATTTCTGAATGGCAGGCCAGGCGGATTCGATGATTTCGTAAATGATCCATCCAAGCATCAGCACCGTCAGGAGCGAGGCTGTTTGACACAGGATTCTAAACAAATCCGGCGCCGGCCGATAGCCGGCCGGCGAAATGATGTCTTTCTCGGGTGCTGACACTTTGATGGGAGTCGAGGTTATTGGACAGTGGCGAGTGCCGCTTTGGATTTCTCAACCACAGCTTCCGGAAGTGGGACATAGCCTAGGCTCTCGGAAAATGACTGGCCATCCGTGAGGCTCCAGGTGACAAATTCCTTGAGCGCCTTCAGCTTCGCAGGGTCGGAGTATTTTTTGTAGAGCAGGAGCCAAGTGAAGCTGACGATTGGGTAATCGTTCGCGCCTTCTGGATCCACCGGCCAGACGCGGAGGTTCTCAGGAAGTTGCACATTGGAGAGGGTGCTGCGGGCGGATGCGATGTCTGGTGCGACGAAGTTGCCGGATTTGTTTTGCAGCGAAGCCATCGAGAGGCCGTTGTCCTTGGCATATCCATACTCGACATAACCCACTGTGCCGGGGCTTTGCTTGATGAGAGCTGTGACACCCTCGTTGCCCTTGCCGCCAACGCCCACGGGGAAGGTCACGGATTTGTCGGTGCCGACCTCGTCATCGAATTTGGCACTGATTTTTGACAGATGTTGGGTGAAGACATAGGTCGTGCCGCTACCGTCGGAGCGGTAGGCGACTTGGATTGGCGTGTTGGGAAGTTTCAAGTCGGGATTGTCTTTGACGATCGCCGGATCGTTCCACTTTTTGACAGTGCCAAGATAGATGCCCGCCATGACTTCGCGGGAAAGTTTCAGACCGGTGACGCCTGGCAGGTTGTAGGCATAGACAATTTCTCCAGCCGTGGCAGGAATCAGAACAACACCCGCTGCAACCTTGGCCATTTCCTCATCCGACATTGCGGCATCGCTCGCGCCGAAATCCACCACGCCTTGGATAAAGTTTTTGACGCCGGCTCCGCTTCCCACCGATTGGTAGTTCACTTGGATGCCGGGCTGCACCTTGTTGAACTCGACTCCCCAGCGCTGGTAAAGGGGCGCGGGAAATGTGGCGCCAGCGCCGGAGATTTGTTGCGCCTGTCCAGTGGTGGCGAATGAGGTGGCTATGGAAAGGCACAAGGCCAGTTTTGATGTGAGTTTCATTTGGGTGTGTGAGTCAACTAAGACAACCAGCATGCGCCAAAATCAGTTTTGTGACAATTGCGTAACAGACCCCGCTGGATGAATCATTCGGCACCCGAATCGCCGGGGGGATTTCCAGATGGCAAGACAAAAAAATAACCCGCCGCTTCTGTGAGAAAGTGGCGGGTTGTGAAATGAAAAAAAACTGTTTCCGGTTTTACTCGGCTACTTCGAGACCCATCTGGCGGGCGGTTCCACAGAGTGTGCGGAATGCAGCCTCCTCGGTGCGGGCGTTCATGTCTTTCATCTTGATTTTGACGATGTCCATGACCTGCTTCTTGGAGATTTTGCCAACCTTGGTTTTGTTGGGTTCTTTCGATCCCGAAGCAAGACCTGCAGCCTTTTTGAGGAGAATTGCTGCTGGTGGAGCCTTGGTGATGAAGGTGAAGCTTTTGTCTTTATAGACGGTGATCACCACCGGGAGAATGTCGCCAGACTGCTTCTGCGTGGCGGCGTTGAATTCTTTGCAGAATGCCATGATGTTCACACCCTGTTGACCGAGAGCTGGGCCTACGGGAGGAGCCGGATTTGCGGCACCTGCGGGAATCTGCAATTTGATCTGTCCTACGATTTCTTTAGCCATATTAAAAGTGCTCCGCTTGTTTTGCGGAAAAGGGGTGCAAGGTCATCACGACTCGCACCCCGTGACAAGGAGATTTTTGATTTTTTCCGCGAATGGTTTTTACAGCGATGCCAAAACCTCGGCGATCTTGTTGAAATCCGGGAGTTCCTTTGGAGTCGGAGTCTGCTCGCTGTGACGGATCACGCCATCCTTGTCGATGACGAATGCAGCGCGTGCGGAGACAGCGCCCAAGCCGATGAGATCAGGGAGAAGCACGCCGTAGGCTTTCGCGGTTTCCTTGTTCAGATCGCTCACGAGCGGGATGTTGATGTTTTCTTTTTTAGCCCAGGCTTCCTGTGCGAAAGGGCTGTCCACGCTGATGCCCACGACGGCGGCATTCAGGGATTCATACTTCGCAAGACCTGCAGTGACATCGCAGAGTTCTTGCGTGCAAACGCCGGTGAAGGCGAGGGGGAAGAAAAGAAGGACGGTGTTTTTCTTGCCGAAGTTCGACGAGAGGCTGAAGTCTGCGAGGCCTTCGGAGCCGATTGTTTTGAGTGTGAATTCAGGTGCTTTGGAGCCGGTTGCAAGTGCCATAGTGGTATGTGTGGTTGAAATGTGAGCCGCGCATTTTGCCCGTGGCGGCTCCCATGTCAATCGCCGCGATGGCCTACTTGCTGCCCGGCTTGATGGCAGGTGTTCCCTCAAGGTCGGCGGGAATGTTATCCGCCGCGAATGTTTCCACATTCATTTGCACTAAGGAAACGAAGGGACATCCAAAATCTGGAAGCTCGCCGCCGCTGCGATCAACGATCGAGCCTGCTGCTACGACGATGCCGCCATGGTCACGCACGATCTGGATCGTTTCCTGAACCCGACCTCCGCGCGTTACGACATCCTCCGCCACAACGAAGCGTTGTCCGGGGCGGATTTCGAATCCTCGCCGCAGAACGAGTCCTCAATTTCCATCCTTCTCAACAAAGATGTGCCGCTTGCCGAGATGGCGGGCCACCTCCTGTCCCACAATGATGCCGCCGACTGCGGGTGATACCACGGTTTCTGCATCATATGCGCCGAGTTTTTCCGCGAGCATTCCGCACACGCGCGCTGCGACAGGCGCGTCTTGCAGAAGGAGAGCGCACTGGAAAAACTCACGGCTGTGCAGGCCGCTGCGCAGGACAAAGTGACCGTGGAGCAGGGCTCCGGTTTGTTTGAAAAGATCGAGAACTTCTTG
>JBIKUM010000277.1:0-4078 GCA_044347585.1 Terrimicrobiaceae bacterium | reverse complement strand
AATCCTGGCGCGATGGACGCAGCACAAAAATGGCATCGCGCTGAAGGCGTCCATCGATTTTGAGAATGCCTCCCACAGCTTCGGCTGACTTGAGTTCCTCGATCTGCGAAGGGATTTGGTTCGCGCCGACCGATCGGCCAACGGAGAGTAGAGAATCCACCGCTTTTTCTGGCTCGAAGAAAAACAGCAACTCCGGATCTGCTGGGAGTTGGGCGATGACTTTCACAAAGCGTGGATTCGTCTTCAGGGAAGTCAGCGGCGAGTTTCCCGTGGCACGGTCAAGAGCGATTTTTATTTGCTCCAGATTCGTGCAGAGGAATCCCCATCGTCCAGCGGCAGCGGTGTGAAGCGTGAGATCGCCGTGGCGTGTCGCAAGAATCTCAAGGCCGTTGTGGGATTGCTTCTCAGGCGTCTGGTCGGGGGCAGGCAGTTCTTTTCGCAGACGGGTTATTGCGTTGTCGTAGTCCTTGCGGTTTCCCCAGAATTGGAAGCCGAGCAAAGCTTGGGCGTCGCCAGCTTCAGAATGCGTTGCAGCAAGGAAAATATTTCCGGGCTTGAGTCCGACCAGCACCCCGCTGGCCTCGCCGGTGGATGGCGATTCCTTCAGGTTTTTCAGCGGCAGCTCGAGAAAGGCCTGCATCTCCGGATCGGCCGCGATTTGTGCCAGCGCTGTCCCGATCCACCGAAAACCGGTCTGGGGGATGTTCGGGATGTTTACAAAAACAACGGTGTCCTCTGGGGCCAAGGCTGCAGCCTGAGACTCGCCTCCGGAGCGTTTGAAAAACACAACGCCGCCAAGGATCAGGAGGGCCACAATGACAAGGCCGATGGTGATTTTTTTCATGGGGTGTTCAACTAAGCTCAAATCCATTGACACGGCAAGGCGCTGGAAACAGAGTTTCCACCTATGGATACCACAAAATTCAACAAATACCTCCAACCCGCCCGCGATAGTTACAACCGGGAAAATCTCCGCCTTCTTTCGGATGTTTGCCTTTATCTTGGCTTTATATCGATCATTGCCTCAGTGGCCACATGGTTCACCGCAGCCCGCGAGAACCGCGCCTACGGCGAGCGTTTCGGCATTTTCATCGGCCTTTGGGTCCCGAGCTTCTTCATTCTTTCAAACCGACTCTCTCGCAAAGCCGACGAAGTGGTGGAAGTGGTAGCCGAGGACGAATAAAAAATTACACACGCCTTGAACATGAAAGCGAACCGGTGACCCCGGTTCGCTTTTTTGTCGAAAAAAATTGGCGCACCCCACTTGAATTCAATTGAAGCGGATGTATTTTTTGCCCGCATGAAAAAGACATGGCTTATTCCTTTGCTCTGTCTCCCGGTGGTCACCGCCTGGGCCGCAGAGCCTGTTGTTCCGCAAGTGGCATCCGCGCCATCCGCACTGCGGCAGTTGAGCGATTCCTTTGCGGCTGTTTTTGAAAAAGCAGCGCCCTCCGTGGTCGTGATCGAGGCCAAGCAAGCTGGAGAAAAACCCATATCCGGCCTGCCTGGCGGGTTGGAGTTTTTTTTCCGAGGGCCGAATGGTGCACCTTACCGCGTGGTTCCCGAGACGAACGCCAACCCCGACACCCCGCCGAATATCGGCTCGGGCTTTGTGTTCTCTAAAGACGGCCACATTATTACGAACAACCATGTCGTCGCCGGCGCCAGTGAGATCAAGGTGAAGCTCCGCGATGGACGCCGCTTCGACGCCGAAATCATCGGTGCCGACGAGCGAAGCGACATCGCCGTGATCAAAATCAACGCACCGAATCTTAATGTGGCCTCCCTCGGCGACAGCGATGCTGTTCGCGTGGGTGAACTCGCCTTCGCCATCGGAACGCCCATGGAGCTGCCCTACACCTTCACCTCGGGCATCATCAGCGCCAAAGGCCGCACACTCGCCCTCGGCGGCTATTACGACGAATTCATCCAGACCGACACTTCGATCAATCCCGGAAACAGCGGCGGCCCGCTCTGCGACATTGATGGACGCGTCGTGGGCATCAACACTCTCATCAGCGGCATCAATCGCGGAGTCGGCTTTGCCATTCCTATCAACACCGCAAAAAACATCGCCGATCAGCTCATGAACAAAGGCCATGTGAGCCGTCCTTGGTTGGGCATTTCCATTGCCAGCCTTGAAGAGGACACCCAACTCCGCCAGCTCTTCCCCGGCATCGACCAAGGCGTCGTCCTGCGCGGTATCGAGCCAGGCGCGCCAGCCCAGCGCAGCGATCTCATCCCAGGGGATGTCATCACCAAAGTGGACGGCAAGTCCGTAAGCGTTTCGGCCGACCTCCAGCGCGAGATTCTTGGTAAAAAAATCGGCCAGTCCGTGGAACTCGAAGTCTGGCGAAAGGGCCGCACGCTCCGTGTCATAGTCCAAACCGGCGAGCAACCTGACAAATTCGTGCGAGCCTCGATACGCCCGCCAGTCAAGAATTCCCGTCCAGCTCCAGCTCCGAAGCCCAATGCCGGCGAACTCCCCGTCGGCCCTGGCTTGACCGTGAGCGATGCCACTCCGGCGCTTCTTCAGGAAATGAAAATCCAACGCAAATCCAGCGGTGGAGTTCTCGTGACAGAAGTCGCTCCCATGAGCCCCGCAGCCGCTGCCGGCGTGGAGCGCGGGGACATCATCACCGAGGCGGGTGGGCGCCCCATTCACAGCAAGAAGGATTTCGAAACCATCTTGGAGGGCATGAACAACGATCGCGGCATATTGCTCCTCCTCGAGCGCGGCGGCCAAAAAACCTTCGCCATCCTCAAGCCTTGAAATAAAGTGCCGCGCTGCCGAAACCAAGGGTCACCCTCCGGCATAACCCAAATCTCAGCCGCGAAGCGGCGTCCGCCTACGAGACGATGCCCCGGCAGTCGGCGCGCGACGAAATGTTACGAATTTTTTCTAAAAAAAATCTTCCAACATCCGGCATTCCCATTTTGGATGACCGACGTGTCGCCGATCAGGTCTTACATTTCTGGTTTTCTAAAACCTTTCATTTCCACTGCGACAGCTGCATTTTTGCTCTTCGCACCGGGCGCAGCCTCTTTCGCAGCTGAATCGCAGGCTTCCCCGATTCCTGAGATTCATCGGGTCGCAGACATATTCCAACCGCTCTCGCGTCCCGCCGAGTTGCTCCTCGAGCCTACCCACCTCGTGCTCCTCATATGCTTTGGCATTTTTATCGTGGTCATGGCCGTGCTGGCTTATGTCCTCATCAAATTCCGCCCGCGTGGACCGGAAGACCATCTCGAAGAGCCTCCGCAGGTTTACGGCAGCTACAATATCGAAATGGCCTGGACGGTCATCCCCTGCTTGATCGTTTTCGTCCTTGTCCTCGTTTCCGCCCGCTCGATCGTGGAAATTCAAGACCAGCACATGCCGGAGGATGCCTTGAAAATCCGCCTCATCGGCCACCAATGGTGGTGGGAAATCCAATACCCCGACCTCGGAATCATCACAGCCAACGAAATCCATGTGCCAGTGAGCAGCAAGGATGGAAAACAGCGCCCCACGCACATCACACTCGAATCGGCGGATGTCATTCACAGCTTCTGGGTGCCTCAACTCGCAGGAAAAACCGACCTCGTCCCGAACCGCGTCAACCAGACTTGGATCGAGCCTTTCAAAACCGGCGTCTTCCTCGGGAATTGCGCCGAATATTGCGGCACCCAACACGCCAACATGCTTCTGCGCGTCATTGTTCAGACTCCGGAGGATTTCCAGAAATGGGTGGAAAATCAACAGCAGCTCCCAGCCGAGCCGAAAGATGCGATTGCCATTCAGGGCAAGAAGGATTTTTTCGATCTCTCCTGCGTCTCCTGTCATAAAATCGACTCGACACCCGCAGAAGGCGTTTTCGGTCCGGACCTCACGAAATTTGCAATCCGCCAAACGCTTGGCGCAGGCGTCGCCGACAACACGCCGGAAAATCTTCACGCTTGGCTCCATGATCCAGACTCCCTTAAGCCCGGTTGCTACATGCCGGATATGAAACTCTCGCCTCAGCAACTCGACTCGCTCGTGGCCTACCTTCAAACTCTCAAGTAGCCACCTACAAGAACCATGTCCCAGGAAACC
>JBIKUM010000276.1:0-4081 GCA_044347585.1 Terrimicrobiaceae bacterium | reverse complement strand
CGCGGCATCATCCGAGGGAACAAGAAAACCTTCGCTACCATCGCCGATGACCTCTGCAATGCCGTCCAGTTTTGAAGCCACAACAGGCAGACCCATGGCCATGGCCTCGAGAAGGGTCATGGGCAGGCCCTCGTAGCGCGAAGGCATGAGAAGGACATCAGCCGCGAGATAGACCAGGCGCGTGTCGGCAACATAGCCAGAAAATGTGACCCGGTTTGCAATCCCGAGCGCGGAGGCTTTTTCACGGAGCATTTGTTCCTCGGGTCCGTCGCCCGCCAAAAGAAAATGCAGGCCTGGAAAGCGAGGGGCGAGTTGCGCGGCAATATCGAGGAAAAGGGCGAAGTTCTTCTGGGGGTTCAAACGACCAACTCCAGCGACGATGCGGGAAGCGACTGGAAGCCCAAGCCGGGCCCGCGCCTCATCCCGCGAAGCCTCGCCGGGACTGAAACGGCGAAGATCGATGGCATTGGGAACCAGAGAGATTTTTTCCGGGGGGATTGATTCATGAGTGGTCAAAAAGTCCCTGCAAGCGGCGGCGACAGCGATGATGTGATGGGCGAATCGATTTGTGGATTTGTCGAGGGCGAGAAGGATTTTGTTGTCGATGCGGTGCGGGTCGTTGGTGTGGTCGTGGTTGATGATCACGGGAACGCCCAGCAAGGCTCCGAGCGGCTTAGCAATGATGTTCGACGGGATGAGATGGCAGTGGAGGATATCGGGCTTGTCGGCGAGAATCCGCCAAGGGATCGAGGCGAGGTAGGCGGGGAGGAACTTGTGAGGTGAGAGCGAGTGGACTTTCACGCCGGCCTGCGTGAGGCGGTCCCAATAGATGCCACGCCCATGCATCGTCGCGACTTCATGGCGGAAGCGGGAACTACCACAAGTAGCCAGGTTCAAAACGACCTCCTGGGCGCCGCCAAGGTGAAGGCTGTCGATGATGTGAAGGACGCGTTTCACGAGGGATTTCTCAGCTGCCATTGTTGCCAAACATGTTCGCACCAGAGGTAGAGACGCTCGTCGGATTGCCCCGTGAGATGAGCGGAGAGTTTTTCCCGCAGCAGGGGAGAGTTCGCTTCGGGGGCGATGCGCCCGCTGCGGAGCCAACTCCCCACCGGTGTGCCAAAGCCTTTTTTGCTCCGGTAAATGATGTCATGCGGAAGCAATTCCTCAACGGCACGCTTGAGCAGATATTTCGTAGTCTTGCCACGGAGCTTGTAATGATGCGGCAAGTGACGGGCGAAGTTGGCGACTTCGATGTCGAGAAATGGACTCCGCACCTCCAAGGAATTCATCATGCTGGCGCGGTCGGCTTTCGCGAGGATGCCGTCCTGCAAATAAATCTCGGTGTAGAATTGCAGCGTGCGATCCACGGGATTTTGAACGGAGCAGGATTCCCACGCCTCGATTGCCTCGCTGTAAATTTCCTCGATACTGAAGCGCGAATCGGTCAGGCGGGCGAGTTCCGAAGGCTCGAGGGCACCCAGCCAGACAGGATTCCAGAGGCGCGAAGGATGATCCAACCCGCGCAGGGTGCGTTTGATTTTGAAATCGAGACTGATATTGGCGTGGGAAACAGGCAAGCGGGCCGCGAGGAGGCGCAGGGCTTTGTGCAAAGGCCGAGGGACCATTTTCGAATAAAGGCCAGCCATCCGCAGGGCACGGAAGGGATCGTAGCCAGCGAAGAGCTCATCACCCCCATCACCGCTGAGAGCAACGGTGACATGGCGGCGCGCAAAACGGCACAGCAACCATGTCGGCAAGAGCGAGCCGTCCCCCTGGGGTTCGTCCAACAAATCGAAGATATGCGGCATGACCTCCAAGGCGGCATCGAGGCCGAGCGTGTCGGTGTGATGCTCTGTCTTGAGATAATCGGCAACGCGTGCGGCGAACGAAGATTCGTCGAAACTCGGCTCCTTGAAGCCAATTGTGAAGGTCTGAGGTTTTGCACCCTGGATTTCGCGGGCGGCAAGAGCGGCAATTGTCGAGGAATCCAGCCCCCCGCTGAGAAAGATGCCAAGGGGAACATCCGCCACCAAGCGGCGGCGGGTCGCACGGGTGAGGATCTCCAGCAACTCCGAAGCGAGTGCGGACTCGTTTTTACCCGACTCCTCCGGCTCGAGCGTGTAGCGCCAGTAGCGGGTGAGGCATGGTGATCCACCGTCCGGTGCCAGTGTGAGATGGTGCGCGGCGGGGAGTTTGAAAATCCCCTCGATGGCAGAGTGCGGAGCGGGAATGAGGGCGTGAGCGAGGAATTTGACCCTTGCTATCTCCGACTGGTTGCGAGGGGCCAGCGGATGCTCAAGGAGGGCGGTCAACTCGGATGCAAATGCGAAGGTGCCGTTCCTCTGAAAGTAGTAGAGCGGCTTCTTTCCAAAACGGTCGCGGGCCAGAAAAAGTCGCCCCGTCCGAGAATCGTGGATGGCAAAAGCCCACATGCCATTGAGCCGGGAAAGCATGCCCTCGCCCCATTCGCGCCAGGCGTGGAGAAGGACCTCGGTATCCGAGTGGTCGGTTGCGAAAACATGCCCCTTGCTGAGGAGTTCGCGGCGGAGTTCCGGGTGATTGTAAATTTCTCCGTTGAAGATGATGGCCAACGATCCGTCGCTGGACACCATAGGCTGCGCGCCGCCTGCGAGGTCGATGATCGAAAGGCGGCGATGCCCCAAAAACACGCCTGCATCGGCTTTTTCAAAATAACCTTCCGCGTCCGGCCCTCTATGAGTGAGCCGGCGGGTCATGCGCTGCAAATCCGCGCTGCCGCCCGCGCCGACAAATCCGGCTATGCCGCACATCAGACCGGGCCAGTTTGCGCCTCGCAGTTGCGGGTCTTGCTCACGAGGTAGATGGATTTGTTCTGCGACTCATGGAAGGTGCGAGTGATCATTTCCGCGAGAAGGCCCATCAGCATGCAGATGACTCCCGTCATGAATGAAAAAACCGACATCATCGGCAGCGGAGTTCCTGTGAAAAAATAGCCCTGCGTCCTCATATAAAGCGCCCATGCTCCGAAGAGAAACGAAGCAACGAAAAACATGAATCCCCAAAAGCCGAAAAGATACATCGGCTTGAGCATGTAGCGGTCCATGAAGCGAACAGTGAGAAGATCCATGACCACCTTGAGAACCCGCTCCAAACCGTATTTCGAATGCCCCGTCTTGCGGGCGTGGTGACCGACAGGCAGCTCTGTGATGCGTGCTCCATGCCACTTCGCGTAGATTGGCAGGAAGCGGTGCATCTCGCCATAAAGGCGGACGCCTTTGATGACCTCCGCGCGGTAGGCCTTGAGCGAGCAACCGAAATCGTGAAGCTTCACACCGGATACGGTGGAGATCAGTTTGTTCGCCATGATGCTCGGCAGGTTCCTCTGGAGCGCGTTGTCTTGGCGGTCTTTTCTCCACCCCGAGCAAACATCGAAACCCTCGTCGAGCTTTGCAACGATTCGAGGAATGTCCTTCGGATCGTTCTGACCATCCCCATCCAACGGGATAATGATGTCGCCGCTAGCGAAGTCGAAGCCCGCCATCATGGCAGCCGTCTGACCAAAGTTGCGGCGGAAGTGCACCACCTTAACCTCCGGATTTTTTGCAGCCAACCCGTCCAGTAACTCCGCACTGCCATCGTGGCTGCCATCATTGACGAAAATGATCTCCCATTTCCCGGGGAAATCCCGGTGCATGACGGCCTGAACTTTTTCAAAAAGGGGGCCAAGAGCTTCGCGCTCGTTGTAAACCGGAACGGTAAGTGAAATCATGCAAATGTCGGAAGCCTTCCGTTTTCAATTCGGGAAGGGCGGGCGTCAAGGCAAACCCCGAAAAAAACCCAAACCCTCAGAGGCTCGGATCTTGGCGCACATAGTCGTAGCGCGTCTCAAAGCCCAACTCGGGCGGAAACTCCGAGTAACCAGAATTGATCCAAGGAATGTCGCTGCGATAAGGCGGAGTATAACCGCCTTTTTGAGTAGGAAACGGGAACAGAGCCACCTCGTAAATCCCATAGCCCAGCCTTGCCAGAACACGACCGGTGCCGCGCACGAGCCCATAACTGAAAGCAGCCGCATTGCCCTCCATGTCGTTCACGACCG
>JBIKUM010000053.1:0-11858 GCA_044347585.1 Terrimicrobiaceae bacterium | reverse complement strand
TCCATCCCCGCTCGCCCAGCCAAAACCGCAGCCCTCGCTGCCGGTCCTGCCTGAATTCCAAGTTGTCTATAAACACAATGACATGGAGGAAACCTCCGCAGGGAACATCAGCTCCGCACAACCCACCCCGGCAGCAGCCCCCATGCCTGCGGCTGTCACAGAAGCCATTGCCGCTCCCACGCCTGCGACTATCCCCGCACCCGCCCCGGTGGCACTCGTCGAAGCTCCGACACCAAAACCTGTTCAGCTCACACCTGAAGTTCCAGCCAGAACCCAGCCAATCGCAGCCACAACACAGCCAACGGTCGATCAAAACCTCGAAGCCATCAACCGCATTCTCCCCAACCTCATGGACCTGCCGGGCTGTATCATTACCAGCAACAAAAACGAGATTCGCATCAAGTTTGAGGACGGAATCTTCGCCTCGGGTGTGAAAGTGGATAAAAAAGGCCGCGAGCAACTCGCCGCCACAGGAGCAGCCATCGCCAAGCACGCTCCGGATTTCTGGCTCATCATCGAGGGACAAACCGACGGCACCGCCATGCGCCAGCAATCACCATTCCGCGACAACTACACGCTCGGTCTCCGCCGCGGCGTCGCCGCCACCGAAGTGCTCCGCGAAGACAGCAACTTCCCCGCCGAGCGTCTCCTCGTCAGTTCCACTGGCGGCATGACCCAACCCTTCTCAAGCGATGTCCCCAACGCCGCAGCCAAGAACCGCACCGTCATCCTCCGCCTGGTGCCCAAAACCGGCCCGGTCCCGCCTTCGATCCAATAAAAACCCGCGCGGCAGCGCGATTCGAAAACCCGGGAGGGACATCGTCTCGTATGTCCCATTTTTCAGCCGCG
This sequence comes from Terrimicrobiaceae bacterium, assembly GCA_044347585.1. GTDB lineage: Bacteria > Verrucomicrobiota > Verrucomicrobiia > Chthoniobacterales > Terrimicrobiaceae > UBA967. The sequence continues at coordinate 11,009 of JBIKUM010000053.1, read as the reverse complement.
AAGCGGCGTCCGAGGATGTCGATGAGGTGGCGGCGTGCGGCTTGGTGGGAGCGGGACGCGGTGGTGGCGGAGCTCTCCAATCTTGGGTCAAGCCGGAGGTCGACCCTCCAATTGGTTGCGCGCGGCAGCGCGACTCGAAAACCCGGGAGGGACATCGTCTCGCATGTCCCATTTTTCAGCCGCGAAGCGGCGTCCGAGGATGTCGATGAGGTGGCGGCGTGCAGCTTGGTGGGAGCGGGACGCGGTGGTGGCGGAGCTTTCCAGTCTTGGGTCAAGCCGGAGGTCGACCCTCCAATTGGTTGCGCGCTGCCGCGCGATTCGAAAACCCGGGAGGGACATCGTCTCGCATGTCCCATTTTTCAGCCGCGAAGCGGCGTGCCTGCAGCGTCGGCTTTGGGGGACACTACGAGGGACGCGGCCAGTCGAGCTCGGCGTGTTGCGAGCGGAGCGTTTGGCGGAGCACCTCGGCTGGGACATCGCGAAGAGTGACGCCATTTTCTTTGGCGAGGGCTGCAGCAACACCAGCGGCGTGGCCGAGAGCCATCATCGTGCGGGAGAGTCGGCAACTCGAGGCGGCGATGGAGCTGAAGCTCGCACCGCGACAGGCGACGAGGAGGTTATTGATTCCCTTGGGCAGCAGGCATCGGTAAGGAACGCCGTAGGGTTCGCGCAATTCGACGCATCCCCCACCCTCGCCATGGCGATCCATCGCATGGTCGGCAAGCGTGATGATGTCGGGGTCAGTCTGGCGGCTGATGCCTTTGAGAATGTCGTTTTCAGTGAGGATGTATTCACCGACGACTCGTGCGGTTTCGCGCACGCCGAGGGCCGGAGCGATCCATGAGATCGCGTAACGCTGGAACTCGGGGAAATCGGGACGCGTTTGGAGGTAATGCCAATGGGCGAGCACACGGCGACGGCACTCGGCGTAAGCAGCGGGATATCCGAGACGCAGAAACTCCTCCCCCTGCATGGTGGGCAGCATGTTGATATTGAGGTCGCCGTTGGCGTAGCCGGAATTCAGCGATGCAGGGAAGCGCGCCTGCCACCAGCATTCGGCTGGAACATCCGGCGGCAGCGGATCGACTGCGGCGTGCTCTCGCGGCGTGATGCGGTAGATGAGGGTCACGGCATTGACCTTGGAGGATGCCTGCTCGGGAGCGTCGGGTTCGCCAAAGGTTTCGCGTCCTTCCTGACCACGCATCAACTCACAACCGGCGGCTTGGCAAAGTTTCGCGTCGGCAGTGCTGTCGACAAAAAACGAGGCTTTGACCACATCGCCATTGTCGAGAATGAGACTCTCGATGCAACCATCCTTCACTAGCACCTCGCGGAACGCGGCGTTGGTGCGGATCGTGCAATTTCCTGTTTCAGCAAGCATCTCGCCCACCACACGCGAGTAGGCCTCAGGCTCGAAAACAACCGAACGAAAGGCGGAGGATCGTCCGAACTTTTCCTCGGGCGAAAGTTCCTTGAGCGAGTGGCGTTTCAAGGAATCCGAATAGGTCGCCGCAAGGTCAGGCAAAGCCTCGCCGCCGGGGTAAACCGGTTGGCCCGGCTGTGGCGCGGCGCAGTGGCGCGCCATGCGCACGATGGCGACCGCGCCGGGGATTTTTTGCAGGCGCTGATAAATTTCGAAAGGAAAAGCCGTGCCGCCGACACCTGGCTCCCAGTTGTGCACCCCACCACGAACGGCATTGCCGCCGAGCGTGTCGGATTTTTCGATCAGCAGAACAGAAAGCCCCATGCGCGCGGCAGCCAGCGCGGCACCGATGCCCCCGCTGCCCGCGCCCACGACGCAGAGATCATATTCAGATTGTTTCATTAGAAAACGGATTAGAATTCAGATTATATACTTTCAAAAGTTGAGTTGCGGAGTTTTGTGTGGAGTGTCAGGTTGAAATCATGCAACTGACCATCGAGGTGCCCGATGAAATTCAGCAAGCCATGCGAGTGCCTGAACCGGAACGCCGATCCCGTTTGCGGATCGAGTTGGCGTCTGCCTTGTATGAACGAGAGATTCTATCACTCGGCAAAGCGGCCGAATTGTCCGGCCTAAGCCAGTTCGACTTTGGACAGGCCCTGAAGGATCGCGGCATTGCGCGTCACTACACCGACGCGGATATCGCTGAGGACTTGGGCTATGCTCGCGGTTAGCAACACATCCCCGATCAGCAATTTGGCGGTAACGGGAAACTTGGAAGTTTTGCGCAGACAATTCGGTGAGATCGTGATTCCAGAGGCTGTTCGTCTGGAACTCGAAAAACTGGATCATACTCTTGGTCGCAGAGCGATCGAGCGCGCGCGCGCCGAAGGATGGATAAAAGTGCTCAAACTGAAGCGCCGAGATCTTACCAATGCGCTCACAACAATGTTGGATGCAGGGGAGGCCGAGGCGATCGCTCTGGCTCTTGGGCAGGAGGCGAATTTGCTCATTATTGATGAGTCTGCAGGGCGCGCTATGGCAAGACCACTTGGTATCGAGTTGACTGGAACACTTGGCGTTTTGTTGAAAGAGTTTCGCTTGGGAAGAATACCTTCGATGCGCGAGGCTATGGATGATTTGGTTAATGAGGCTGGTTTTTTTCTCTCCTTGAATGTGCGGCGCAAATTTTTGGAGGCTGCCGGCGAGGCATAATCCAAAGTTAGTGTGACCGCGTGAGCCTCGGCGCGTTGATCCTTCAATGTCCCAATCAAAATGGTTTCCATTTTTGAATTCCTTCGTGAGGAACAGGAGCAGCGCGGAGATTTGAAAAGAAGAGGGCGTTCCCACACTCCAATCACCACGCTTCGCGGTAAAGTTGGACGATTTCGGATGCGGTCGGCACGACGGGGTTGTTAGCGGGGCTGCCAGAGGCGAGAGCGTCGGAGGCCATTTTTTCCAATGCCGCTTCGAAGACTTCGAGCGTGGCGCCCTTGAAGTCGCGGATGCGAGGGACTTCGAGGCGGGCGTTGAGTTTTTCGAGCCCCTCGACCAGGGAGGCGGCGGCGGATGCATCCGAGGCATTGGCGGCGCAAAGACCCATTGTCCGGGCCACGGTGGCGTAGCGAGCCTCGGCCCCGGCGAGCGAAAAGCGGGTCACTGCCGGCAGGAGCATGGCGTTGGAAAGGCCGTGTGGGATGTGGAAAAGCAGGCCAAGGGGACGGCTCATGCCATGCACGAGACAGACGCTGCTGTTGGCGAAAGCCATGCCGCCTTGCGTGGCGGAGAGCATCATTCCTTCGCGAGCGGCGAGGTTTCCTGGTTCTTCCCATGCCTTCACAAGATGTGTGGCAGCGAGCCGAATGCAGGAAAGCGCGATCGGGTCGGTCATCTCACTGGCCTTGCGCGAGACATAGGCTTCGATGCCATGCGTCAGCGTGTCCACACCGACATGGGCGGTGAGCGGCGCAGGCATCGAGAGCGTGAGTTCGTAATCAACCAGCGCAACGACCGGCAGCAGGTGCTGGTCGAGGATCATCATTTTTACATCCCGCTCAGTGTCGGTGATGACTGCCACTTTGGTCACCTCGCTCCCGGTGCCGGCGGTGGTGGGGATGGCGAGAAGTGGAGCCCCGGCTTTGGGAATCTTGTGATAGCCCATGTAGTCAGCAAGTGGCTCGGGATTGGTCGTGAGGATCGAGATCGCCTTGCCTGCATCGAGCGGACTACCGCCACCGATGGCGACCACCGCCTCCGCACCGCTGCTGCGGTAGAGCGCGACGCCGTCGCGGACATTTTGCACGGTGGGATCGGGCTGAACGCCATCGAAGACTGCGGTTTCGATGCCGCCTTCCTGAAGTGGTGCGATAAGACGGGCGACCACGCCGGACTTCACCATGAAGGCATCGGTGACCACGAGCACACGCTTCGCGCCGAGGCGACGAAGCTGCGGCAGGAGTTCAGCGGAAGCCCCGCCTCCGATGATGACGCTGGATGGAATGTTGAATGAGGAAGCCATGGTTACCAGCCTTGGGAACGGACATAGTTTTTGTCCCAGCGCGAGAGCACGCACTTCTGGCGGGTGTAGAACATCACACCCTCGATGCCCTGCACATGGAGGTCGCCGAAGAAGCTGCGGTTCCATCCCGAGAACGAGAAGAGCGCCATGGGAGCGGGAACGCCGACATTGATGCCAAGCATGCCGCATTGGATCTCACGCGTGAACTGGCGCGCCGCCGCTCCACTGGAGGTGAAGATCGAAGCGCCATTGCCGTAGGAATGGGAGTTCATCATGGCGATGGCTTCGTCGAGGGTCTTGGGGCGCACCATAGAGAGCACCGGCCCGAAAATTTCCTCCTCGAAAAGTTTGATACCCGGCTGCACACGGTCAAGGAGCGTAGGGCCAACAAAGAAGCCGCGATCAGGACTCATGGTGCGTCCATCAAAGGCCACCTCGGCTCCGAAGGATGGCGTGTCATTGATATAGCCGATCACTCGTTTCTGAGCGGCACCGTCGATCACCGGTCCCATATCGGCGCGGTCGTTGGAGGAGGTGTCATCGACCTTGAAGGCTGAAATGGCCGCGCTGATGCGTTCACGCCATTCATCGGCAGTCTGGTTGCCAACGCCCATGAAGAGCGAACCGGCCATGCAGCGTTGGCCGGCGCAACCGAATGAAGACCCCAAAATCGCACGCAAGGTCGAATCCGGTTCCGCATCGGGCATGACGATGAGCACATTCTTGGCGCCACCAGCCGCCTGGACTCTTTTGCCATGGCGGGAGCCGAGGGTATAAACATGCTCGGCGATGCGCGAGGATCCGACAAAACTCACTGCGGCAATGCCGGGGTGAGTGCAAAGGGCATCGACCACCTCGCGTCCACCTTGGACGAGGTTGAACACGCCATCGGGAAGTCCGGCTTCCATGAACAACTCAGCGAGACGCACCGCCGTGAGCGGAACTTTTTCGCTGGGTTTCAGGATGAAGGTGTTTCCACAGGCGATGGCCAGCGGGAACATCCACATCGGAACCATGGCCGGAAAGTTGAATGGCGTGATGCCTGCGCAAACACCGATCGGCTCGCGCATGGTGACGGCGTCGATCTGATCCGCCACCTGTGGCAGGCTCTCGCCCTTGGTAAGGTGCGAAATCCCGCACGCAAATTCCACCACCTCGATGCCACGGCGCACATCGCCCTTCGCCTCATCGAGTGTTTTTCCATTCTCTCGGGTTACAAGGCGGGCGAGTTCCTCAAAGTGGGATTCCAAAAGATCGCGGTAGCGGAAAAGGAACGACGCGCGCTTGGGTGACGGGGTATTCGACCAATGAACAAACGCCTTCGCCGCAGCCTGCACAGCGGCATCGACCGTGGCATCATCGCCGTTCGGAGTGTGGGCTATCATCTCGCCGTGCGAGGGATTGAAAACCGGTGTCCCCGGCGTGTTTTCCTGGCGGATCCATTGACCGCCGATGAGGTGGGGCACAACGGGTGCCGTTTTTTCTGATGATGTGGTGGTGTTCATAAATGTCGAATAGGAGGCCTGGCGCTTAGTGCTGAGTGGCAGAGGATGCGTGATCGAATGTGTTGGAGAGCGTCTCCACGGTGTTTTTGAAAATCCGGTATTTGGCGGCGTAAACGCGGTGCCGCTCGGGATCCGGCTTGAAGCATTGCTGTTCCTGAACCATCTCCGCGGCGGCGCTTGCGAGGTCGGGCCAGCGCTTGATTGCGACGCCAGCGCACAATGCGGCACCCAGCGCACCGACCTCCGTGACCGATTGCACGGATACGGGAAGTCCCAGAATGTCGGCAAAAAGCTGGGTCCAGAACGGGCTGCGCGACGCACCCCCGGCCAGTCGCACGCGCTCAAAACGCAGGCCTGATTTGATCAACTTCTCCACATGCCAGAGGTGGCCGAAAACGACGCCCTCGAGGGCGGCGCGGGCGATGTGCGCCTTGGTGTGCTCGGGACGGATCTGGAGAAAAGCGCCGCGCAAGGATGGCGAGACGGGCGCGCCATGCAAGTAGGGAAGGAAAATCGGCACATTCTCCTCAGGCCCGAGAGCGGATGCCTCCTCAATCACCATTTTGTAATCGGCCGCAACAACCTCGCGCCCGCTGGCCTCAAAGGTCCGGACAAACCAATCGAAGTTGATCGCCGAGGTGGGACTGCCTTCCAAGGTCGTGTAAGTGCCCGGCTCCGCTCCCCAAGTGGTGAGAAAAATATCCGCGTCCTCCGGCAATCCCGGCACACGGGCTTGATTGATCGACCAGCTTCCAGCAATCACCGAGAGGTCGCCTGGCGAGGCTGCGTTGGTGCCGATCAATGCCGCTTCGCAATCGATGCATCCAACCGCCACGGGCACTCCGGCACGCAACCCGGTCGCCTCGGCGGCAACCTGCGTGACATGACCTCCGATCTCCATTCCGTGCCGAAGCTCGGGCAGCGCCCAAGCGATATCCTGAAGGCCTTGATCAGAAAGTAGATCGGAGTCGTAGGACTTGTTTTCCAGATTCATCAAGCCCGTTGCGCCGATATCTGAAAAGTCGCTCAAGGGAACGCCCGTGAGTTTCCAACGAATAAAATCCTTCACCAGCAGGATGCGATGGATGCGGGAGTAAACCGAGGGCTCATGATCCCGAATCCACTGAAGCATCACGGCGGTTTGCCCTGGATACAAGGCCTGGCGGGTTTTGGCAAAAATGCGGGCGCGATAGGGCGCATTTGCGGCGGCACGAGCGAGGTCGGCGGCCCTTGTGTCATTCGAGAAGATGATAGGCCGCAAAACCTGACCATCCGCGTCGAGAAGCACGCAGCCATTGCCGCAGGCGCAGATACCGATCGCATCGACCTGCGGCGAATCAAGCTTCGCAAGCGCATCGCGAATCACCGTGCAGCATGCCTGCCACAGAACCTCCGCGTCTTTTTCCATCCAGTCTGGACGCGAGGATTGAACCGGATGCGGCAGCGAGGCCACACAGGATGTTCCATCCTCTGAGAAGAGCGAGGCTTTCACCACGCTCACGCCGATGTCCAATCCGAGAAGCATAAAGGGGAGGGAAATGCCTGCGAAAGCGGGTTAGCGGCCTTCGTAGATCGCGAGGGCGCGCTCCACATTTGCCCCCTCGTGGATCATCGCCATGAAGGCGGCAACGATACGGGCGGGATTCGGGTGCTGGTAAATGTTGCGGCCATAAACGAGACCATGGGCGCCCTGTTGGAGATAGGCGTAGGCTTCGCTGAACACAGTTCCAATCGGCTTCTTGCCTCCACCGCGAACAAGGATCGGGCAACGCGCGGCCTGGACGACTTCATGGTAATCCTCGGGATGATCGGTCGGGTCGGCCTTGATGACATCCGCTCCCAACTCACGGGCCTGCCGCACGAGGGGGATGATGAGTTTTTTATTTCCATCCACTTGATACCCGCCGCTCTGCTCGTTGGATTTGAGGACGAGCGGTTCGATCATGAGCGGCATACCGTAGCGGTCGCAGGCGGCACGCAGACGGGCTGCATTGAGAACGGTCTGACGGTGGAGATCGGGCTGGCCGGGCATGAGCAGGAGATTGCAGACCACGCCGGCGGCATCGGCCTTCAGGGCTCCGATGATCGGCTCATCCCAATGCACGAGCTGATCGAACATCACCGCATGGGTCGTGGGATTGTAGAGATTGCCAACATCCGTGCGCAGCATGAGGGCCGGCTTGCGGGGTCCGGGAATTGATTGGAGGATGTCGGCCTGGCCGATGTTCATCTGAATCGCATCAGGCCCGGCTTCCACGAGGGAACGCACCACAGCGGGCATGTCTTCCAAGCCATCAAGAAAGGAAAACTCGTTGAAGACACCATGGTCGATGGCGACATCCAGACAGCGGCCATCAGCGCCAAGGAAACGGTTGAGACGGGGTTTGTGGGTATTGAACATATTGGTGTTGGTTATTTGGGTTGGTTGAAAGTGATGCCGAGTTCGTCTTGCAGGATTTTGAATGAGCGGGCTTTTTCCTCCTCGATCCGCACGGGAGTCCATCCGAGTTTGGCCGCGCAGATTTCGGCGATTTCCTGGATTCCCGCTGGCGTGAGGCGGCCAAGAATCGCCAGTGATGTCCGTCGCATGAGCACATCGTCCAAGCGAACGACATCTTCGCACTCGCAGAGAAATTCGATTTCCCGCCGTGTGTAGCCGGGAGCGTTGGCGAGCGGTTGATCATCTCCCGCTGCGGCAAATTGCGCCACTTGCACGGCGCAGGTTCCATAACGGTGAACAAGCTCCTCGCGACGCTGCGCAGGCAGAGCGGCAAGGGCCTTTTGCGATGGAATCCATGTCTGAAGCTTTTGATCCGATTCGGGCATGCCGCGACCGCCGCCGATATCCATCTCCGCCGTGGAGCGGATGCGGGATTTTCCAAGGTCCTTGAGAACCCGATCCGCCACCTGCTCGGAGAACGCGCGGAAGGTCGTCCACTTGCCGCCGATCAGGGAATAGATCGGGAAAAGTCGTCCCTCGACAGGTTCGGTGAGACGGCAACTGTGATCCCGACTCACTTGGCCTGTTGTGCCTGCATTGCTGCGCGGAAGCGGACGCACAGCGCAAAACCGGGAGACAATGCGGGAGCGATTGAAATCAAATCCGGGAAGGATGCCTTTTGCGGATGCCAGAATGTAATCCACCTCCTTCTCATCGCAGCGCGCTTCATCGGGCGAGGTCACTGGAATGTCCGTGGAGCCAACGATGACACGATCGTGGAATGGAAAAACGAGGCACACGCGGCCTTCGGGATTCTCGTAGAGAATTTGACCGTCGAGCGCCTTGTGCAGCTCGGGATAATCCAACACTAGGTGTGAACCTTTCGTGCCGCCGATGAATTCGGTTTTTTTGCCGAGCTTGCCATTGGTTTCATCAATCCAAGCCCCTGTGGCGTTGACCACCACCTGCGGCTTCACCTCAAACGACTCCCCTGTGACCTCGCAACGCAGGGTGATCGTTCCTGAATCGATACCTGATGCGGAAACATGGTTGAGAGCCAAAACTGGATGCGCCGCCCGGGCATCACGCACCACCTCGTGGCAAAGGCGCTCGGGATATGTGACCCAGGCATCGTGATAAACCGCCGTGCATTTGATGTCAGGGTTGAGCTGGGGAACCTCCCGCAGCGAAGCGGATGCGGATGTGAAGTGATGTTTCGGCACCACGCGCTGGTGACGCACATAGTAGTCGTAAAAACTCAGGCCTATCTTCACCCAGAGCGCGCCCCGTTTGCCGGTGCGATTTCCAAGGCGGAGCATTTTCAACACCGCCTCCTTCAGCCCACCCATCCAACTGAAGACAGGAATCGTGGTCCGCAACGGCTTCACATAATGCCGCGCGTGTTGGAGCAAATGATTCCGCTCGGCGAGCGATTCCTGCACCAGACGGAACTCTGCCTGTTCGAGGTAGCGCAGACCGCCGTGAATCATCCGCGAAGAACCCGCCGTGGCGCCCTCCGAGAAATCGCCCTTCGTCACCAGAAGTGCATCAATGCCATGAAGTGCCAGATCGCGCAGCACGCCCACGCCATTGATTCCGCCGCCGACAATGAGCACGGGCCATTCGCGGCGGGAGCGCAAGATTTGAAGCTGTTCCTCTCGGGTCATTGTTTCAGGGCGACGAAGTTCGCGGTATTAGAGAGGCATGATTTCCTGCACGGTCGGCACAACCGTCATCTCGAGGATTTCGAGGTGCGCGGGCGTAGCCACGATGTCGGCCACAATTTTTCCGAGTTCATGCGGGTGCGTGCATTTGGCACGGACCGCCGGATCGGTGGCGGGATGACCTCCGATGCCAGAGTTGTCGCAGAATTCAGTAGCGCCCCAAGAAGGAGTCAGGACTGTGACGCGCACGCCGCTCGGACGCACTTCGAGGTAGAGCCCCTTGCTGAAGCGCTCCACGCCGGCCTTTGCGGCGGAGTAGATCGACCAACCGGGCCAGGAATATTTCGCGCAAACGCTCGAGATATTGACGATCGTTCCCGATCCCTGCGCCGTCATGATCGGCGCCACGCGGCGGCAACCCAGCATGACGCTGGTAAGATTCAGGTGAAGAGTCTGGATGATCTCCTCGTCGCTTTGCTCCGCTGTGGGAGCGATGCGTCCGCCCGCTCCGGCATTGTTGATCAACGCATCGATACGACCTGTGGAATCCATAACCGTCTTGATGACGCGATCCCAATCCGCCGCGCTTGTGGCATCCGCCGCGATGGCGGTGGCGCCGATGCGCGAGGCGACTTCCTTGAGTTTCGCTTCATTCCTTGCGGTGATGAAGACTTGCGCGCCCTGCTTGGCGAAGGTTTCGGCGATGCCGGCTCCGTAGCCGCCCGAGGCGCCTGTGACGATGACTGTGGGTTTTTTGTTTTCCATATTTTAGGTTTTTAAAAGGTTGTGACCGAAGCGTGCTGAGATGCGCTCTGCGGCCTGACGGACTTTCCGGCCAAGACGGGAAAAATCCTCCTCGCGGAAACGGTAGGACGGTCCGGTGATCCAGATCGCAGCAACGGGGTATCCGCGATGATCGAAAATCGGAGACGCTACGCAGTGAAGGCTCTCCATTTCCTCCTCGCGGTCGAAAGCGATGCCGTTAGCGCGAACCTCCTCCAACAAACGACGGAAGGATGCCTCGCTGGTGATCGTGGAAGCCGTGAACTTGCGAAAAACGATACGCTGAAGATGGGCCTCCAAATCCGTTTTCGGCAAAAAGGCCAGCATCGCCTTGGCAGGAGCCGCCGTGTGCAAAGGAAAACGCGCTCCCACATCCACAAGAAACTTGATCGGTTGACTGCTCGGCACCAATTCCAGCACGACGCCGTGATCCCCGACCAGCGTGCCCACAAGCACCGTCTCGCCGGTCTCATCGCGCAGCTCGCGCATCACATCGAGGGATTTATCGACCAGGCTCAGCTCATCCAGCGCCTCGTAGCCAAGAGCCAGAATCTTCCGGCTCAAACTGTAAATCCGGCCCTCGTCATCCCGCTGCAGATATCCACTCGAATAGAGAGTCGTTAAAATCCGGAACACACTGTTCTTCGGCATGCCCAACTCCCGCGACAGCTCGCTG
>JBIKUM010000022.1:0-15136 GCA_044347585.1 Terrimicrobiaceae bacterium | reverse complement strand
GCGAACCATGTAGTTCAGCAGGCGAAGGCCAATGAGCGGGTCTTCCTGATTTTGATGCTCAAAGAGGATGTAGAGGAAGGCGGGCTGACCATCGATTTTCGCGGTAAAGAGGAGGTCGCTTGAGGTGGCGGCGAACTCGGGGTCGATGAAGCTGCCGCTGACAAGAGTCAAGGAGGTCCAGTCTATGCGGCGGGCGAGTTTGCGCGGGAGATAGACCTCCAGAAAGGCGCGAGCGTTGTCGGGGTCCGAGAAAGTCGATTTGACGAGCTTGTCGTGGGGTTGGTGAAGAGGATTCTCAGGCCGAGACACGAGTCAGATAGTTGGAAGGCACACGCGCAGGGTCAAAAGAAGGAATGTGACGATTTTGACAAGTTCGGCGGCAGAGGTTCGACAGAATGATGGATGACAGAATCGTTTTTGATGGGATCCGCCTACGCGCTTCGCGACTCCGGCGTGACAGGTCTGGCTGCGCGCCGTCGCGCGATTGCTGTGGCGGCGTCTCTGTGAGCGGCGGAGGGTCGTCCGATTCGGCAGTCATAGACAGCCGCTACAGAATCCGCGCGGCAGCGCGATTCGAAACCTTGGGAGGGTCCATCGTCCTCGCATGGCCCACTTTTCCCCGGAGTTTATTCCTTAGCGCCTCGACTTGGATGCGACGATTAACACGACAAGATCATTGGCCGAATCTTATCTTGGGATAATTGTGATTTTTTGCTCTTAATTTGAGATGAACACTTCCTCTTGCTCTCCTTCTTCAACAAAACTGCATCTCCTTCTTCGTTCCTCCTGGCAGACCGTCAATATCGGCGACATCGGCCACACCTTTGGATTCCTGGAGATTTTTCGGAAATATGCGCCGGACATCACAATTACCCTTTGGCCGCTTAACATTGACCGTGGCGTCCGGGAAAAACTCACTTCCAACTACCCCGACATTCGATTGGCCGAGGGAACGCTGAACGAACAGGGCGAGCCGGACAGCGAGGCTCTGCGCCGTGCATTTGCCGAATGCGACATCTATGTGCATGGGTCCGCGCCGAGCCTGATCGTGGCTCACGATCTGGCGATGTGGAACGAAAAAACCGGCAAGCCCAGCGTGCTCTTCGGTATCACCATGGACCCCACCGGCCCGATGCAAACTGGAAATTGGGAAGGCGGAACTCTCGAGCAGCTCTCGCAGCAAATCGAAAGCATGCCCCACCACAACCTGACTGACCTCCAGGCATCCGTTTTCCAGTCGGCCAACCTCATCTACTGCCGCGATATACTCACCAAGCGCTTTTTAGAAAAATTCGGGCTCCACAGCGGGCATGTCGCTTTCGGTGCGGATGCGACCTTTGGCTTTGCCCCTGCGGCTCCAGATGCGGCGAATGATTTCCTGCGCGAGCACGGACTCATAGAAAATGAATACCTCTGTGTGGTGCCACGCCTGCGTTACACCCCTTACCACCGCATGCACGACTGGGTGCCCGAGGATGCCGCGACCAAGGCGAAGGACGAGGTGAACGACCGCACAGAAGCCCACGATATGGGACTGCTCGTCGATCTCGTGGTTCGATGGGTGAGGGAAACAGGCAAAAAGGTGCTGCTTTGCCCGGAGATGACCTACGAGGTGCCGCTTGCCAAAACCGCCATTTACGACCTGCTACCGGACGATGTCCGGGCGAAGACCGTGTGGCTCGATCGTTACTGGCTCCCCGATGAGGCGCTGGCTGTCTATGAGGCTGCCCACAGCATCGTGAGCATCGAAAATCATTCGCCCATCCTTGCGTTGATTTCCGGCACTCCGATCATCTACCTCCGGCAACCAACGGATACGATCAAGGGGCAAATGTGGCGGGATCTTGGCATGGCCGACTGGTTTTTTGAAATCGGGGAAACCTCGGTGAATGACCTGTGGCAGCCCATCGAGCGCTGGCTGAAGGATTATCCCGGCGCCAGGCGGATTGCGGCGGCGCGCCAGGCGGCCATCGAGTCTCAATGGTCCGTCAGCATCGATCAAATCCGCTCCATCAAACTTCTGAGAACAACATGAAATTCTGTGCCCCCCACCCTTTGTCTCTTTGTATGATCTCATGGCATCAGCTTGTTTTCCTCCGAAAGCTGAGTCTGGCTTTCCTCGTCGGATGGACGCTTGCGGGATGCCAGCGCCCACAAGAAAAAGAAGTGGTGAATAAATCCACCTGGCCCGGAACCAATCAGGCCGCGCTGTCGACTTCAACCCGCCTTGCAGACTCCCTGTATCGCCCGGCCACACCTGTGACGGTTTATCTCTTGAAGACTTCGAAAGAAGCGCAGGAACTGACCATGCGACTGCGCGGTCAATCCGAGAAAGATCGCGACCTGATTTCTCTCAGGCTTTTCGATCCATCGGACAGATTGCTTCTGCGTGAGCACTTGGATCGCGGAGGAGAAGGAAATGTCGCATCTGATGCTGTCGAGTCCGATGAAACTCACGCCCCCAAAGCAAAGGCATCCGCTCAAGATTCCCGTTGGCCCGCCGAGGTCGGAGTGTTTCGCCGCGAACTCACTGAACCCGGAATCTATGAGGTTCGCATGGTCTCTGGCTTGAAAAAAACGGCACTCCAGCTTGAGAGCGATTCACCGATGCCCTCGGGCGTTTCTTTTCAAAACGGCTTTTTCAGGTCGTGGAAACCCGGTCTCTCGAAGGTCTGGTTTTATGTTCCGCAGAATGCCATGAATCTCAAAATCAAAGGCCGTGGCATTACGCTGCGAGATTCCAAGGATCAGGTTCTTTATCCCTCGACTGGCACGAAGGATGATCAGTTGGCGGAGATCTCGGTCAAAAGCCCCGGCGAGCTTTGGAGCATGGAACTCACCGGTGACTGGCAATTCTCCGCAGCAGGATTTCCCGTGATTTTATGTGAGGAGGCGGAAACAGCCAAAGCGCTTGGCGCCTCAACCGGAGTGACAGCCGATGGGACTTGGTTGGCATTTCGCAATCAGGAAACTCTCTTGGATAAAATACCAGGATTGCTCGCGCCGGAGAAGGTGGGCCAGACCGAGGCGCTCATCAAACGGCTCGATGCGGATCCCGAAATTTGGAGCAAAGGCGATCCGGCCAAGGCCCTCGCATTCCGTCAGGCTTATGGAGTGGGGCCGGGACTCTTTTTTAGTCTGCGCGAGCAGAATCTTGACCCGACGAGCCACTGGGGCGGCACGATCGGCAAGCAGGTTTGGAGCCCGCGACTGGCAGCGCAAGAACCCAAAGACCGCTGGGACCACCTCCATTCGATGCCGGAATCCCAAGGAGTCCTCAAAGGCGGCATCAATCAGGATCCTTACGCAGTCGCGCTCGCCTGGGCGTATGCACTCGATGAACCATTCAACCCTTATCACAAGAATCCGGAGATTCTCAACCGCGCCATGGCGGGTGCTTTCCGTGACATCGTTGGCCTGACCGAGGACGAAACCGTGCCAGGCACACCAGCAGAGATGGACACCTACCCCGGCTTTCCTGGGTTCGTTTTTGCCAAGAGATATTTTCCCGAGTTTGGACTCCTCGCACCGAATCTTCCGCCGGAGATTCGCACTCCATGGGAAGCAGTGGTCCGCAGGCTTTTTGATCGCCATTGGCCGGAAGGTCTCGTTGCCACCCGCAACCAAAGCGCGCATTATCTGGCGGCGTTCCAATGGTTCGCCATCGGGACCGGAGATCCCGCCGATGCGGAACTCGCCAGCAAGTTTGCCAAACGCTATGTCGAAGGAGCCACTCCGGCCGGTTATCAGATCGAGAATGGAGGCCCTTGTGGCACCTACTGTGGCATCCAACATTATTACATGGCGGAGTATTACCGCTTCACGGGTGACCCATTGATGCTGGAGGCGCTCCGAAAATCCTACGCCTTCTACAACTATACCGTGGCGCTGGAGCCCGATGGACGCCCGTTTGGCGGATTCAATTACAGCCACCGCACCCCGGAGGGATTCCATGCCGAACAGTATAGTGGCGCCCGCAGGGCATTGCATCCCGGCGAGCTCGCAGAAGTGGATCCGTGGATCGCCAAGCAATACACGCCAGAAGCCTCGGAAAAGGCACGGAAAGCACTCCTCGCCACAATTGGCAAGGAGCCAACTGGCGATCCCGGTTACAGAATCGCGGAGGCGCAAGGCTCGGAAATGCCCTCGGGAAAATCCAGCACGACTGCCGGTTTGCCCGCTGAATCCAAAGATTCCTTCCTTCGAAACATCGGCAACGAATTGGTTGCGGTGAAACGCCCTGCCTACTATGCGGCATTTTACATCGGCAAGCCCGCAACCTCGGTATACGCAGCCGACGGTCTCAAGGCTCCCGCGAATCATGAGGAAATCACGGGCGCAAGTCCTTGGGATCTGTATCGCAAACAAAAGGGAACGCTGCGCCCTTTCAATAACGCGGGATTCACCACCTTCGCCATTGAAGGATACGGCAATGCAATCCTGACCGGCATTAGTCCTTACTCGCACCACGGTCTTGTTGCCCTGGCAGCCGACGGCAAGCGCCACGCCGAGGATTACTTCGCAAGCGTGGCATCAGTGGATGAGTCGGCAGGAACTCTGACCGCTCAAGGGAAATTGGATTCCCTCCCGCTCAACTACACACGACGCTACACCTTTGAGGATAACGCAATCACCGTGGAGGTCACCCTCCGGGCAACAAAAGCGTTTTCCTGCGAGTCCTTGGTGGAAAACATCCCGCTGGCCACCGGGTCTTTCAAAAAAGATGGCGCGACGATAAAAGTGGAAGGAAGCGAGACACCTGCCGACCTGTCGTCCTTGCCAGAGGCGATCAGGGGAAAAGTCCGCCTCTCACAAGCCAACTCAAGCGTAGTGACCCTGACGGATAAAAAGGATCGCGGTCTTCGGGTTGAACTCGACGAACCGCGCGATCTCAAAATCTGCCGAAGCGGTCTTCAGGGCCGTGGCGGCATTCACTTTGACCGTGTCGAGGTCGCACTTCCCGCGACATGGCAGAAGGATCAGGAGGTTACCTTGCGCTACCGCCTCGTTCCGCTAATCAACTCCACATCGCAAACCGCCGCCCCGTAAACACAACTCCGCCTGACGCAATAATCCTCAGATTCCCAATGATATCCACTTTATTTTCGGAGGTTTTGCCATGGCCCAGGAAATAGGCGAACGCGCGAACCTCCTCGATACACCTGAACTCCGGGCGTATTACGAAGACCGAAAGCAGCTCTTTCGAAATCTGGTGCTGATCAGTGCGTCAAACATCGGCTGGTCGGTGGCCTTTGGTCTCGTTGGTCCGCTGATGACTCTGCGAATGCTGGAAATGGGCTGGACGGAGGGCTACAGCGCCACAGTCAATAGCATCAATCTGTGGTTGGTCTCATTTCTGGTGATGTATTTTTCGTGGAAAAGTGACCATACGATTACGAAGATAGGGAGAAGAAAGC
Source organism: Terrimicrobiaceae bacterium (assembly GCA_044347585.1). Classification (GTDB taxonomy): domain Bacteria; phylum Verrucomicrobiota; class Verrucomicrobiia; order Chthoniobacterales; family Terrimicrobiaceae; genus UBA967. The sequence goes on along the minus strand of JBIKUM010000022.1, from coordinate 9,719 downwards.
CGTATCTCTTTATCTCAGCCGGACCGATCATCCTTTCCGTCGCGCTCTTTCCCGTCTGCTCGTCACTCATCGCTCTGGTGGGACTGACGCTCATGAAAATGCTCTTCGGCAATCTGAAGAACTCCACTTTTCCGTTGCTGAACATCGACTGCGTGCCGCGCGCCTTGCTCGCGCGCGCACAGAGCATTCTCATGGTCGCAAGCGGCCTCATCATGTTTGCCGTCATGCGGTTCGCTCCAAATCTCATTGAATTGGGCGAGTGGGTCCCCTATGCCGTCGCCACCACACTCCTAGTTTTCAGCGTGGTAGCGGCATGGTTTATCAAAGAGCCACCGATTTTCAATCCAGCGCACGCCCCCTTCAAACCCTGGTCCGCTCTGCAGATCGGCTTGAGAGACCGACGCATCATCTGGCTGATGGCAGGAGCCTCCATGCTCGCAAGTTTTGAGTTTGTCTTTGCCGGTTGGACATGGATTTTTGCCAAAACCAATCTGGGGCTTGAAAGAGGGCAGATTTACCACGCCCTCTCATGGGCTCAACTTGTCAGCCTTGCTCTCGCTTTTCCCACGGGTTGGCTGATTGATAAAGTCGGAGGTTTGAAGGTGGTGGTTATTTACTACCTCTTTATGCTGGTGAACCTTGTGTTGTTGCTCCGCGTTCACGATGCCCCAAGCTTGGCATTGTATGTCGCTATCATGACGGCCGTGAATCCCCTGAATAGCGCTGCGGATATCATGATCTTTAAGACGGCTGATCCCAAGGAAGTCGGATCCGTGACTTCAAGCAGCGCATTTATTCGGAATTTTTACAACGGAAGCCTCCTTTTTATGAGCGGATGGTTTATTCACCTCACGAATCGGAACTATCACATGCTTTTCATCCTTGCGGCAGTCCTCATGTCGGTTGGCCTGGCATTGATTTTTGTTTACGCAAGGAAAATGTCCGCGCGGCCCGAGTTAGAGCCGGCTAAGAAATCCGAACCTCAATGCGGCAGTTAATCAGTAAGCACTCGCAAGCCCTCAGTAACTTCAATGCGACGATTAACACGCTCAGGCTAGTGAAATAATCCCCTCGCAAGATAAAGTCGCTACTCCGTGAAAACTCATTCCCTCACCACCGATATTCTCGTCTGCGGCGGCGGGGCTGGAGGCGTCTCGGCCGCCATTGCAGCAGCCCGCGCTGGAGCCAAGGTCATTCTCTGCCAAAACCGTTCCGTGCTCGGAGGAAACGCCTCCAGCGAAATCCGCATGCACATCGTCGGCGCGGATGCCAATGGCTTCCGCAATAAATATCCGATGCAGACCGAAGCGCGCGAGTCGGGCCTCGTCGAGGAACTCCGCCTCCGCCAAGCCTGCGAGAACCCCGCGCGGTCGCCGCATGGGATCGATCTCGTCCTTTACGACATGGTGCGCAGCGAACCGAACATCACCCTGCTGCTCGACACGCAAGTCTCCGCGGCTCGGGTCGAAGGCAAGCGAATCGTTTCCATCCGCGCCGAGCGCCCGGCGCACGAGGAGGCTTTTGAAATCACCGCGTCGCAATTCATCGATGCCAGTGGCGATTCGGGCATGGCCGTCGCGGCAGGCAATCCCTTCCGCCGGGGCCGGGAATCGCGCGCTGAGTTCGGCGAGCAGTATGCCTTGGAGAAGGCCGACAACTGGTGCCTTGGATCAACCGTGCTTTTCCAAGCGGTAAAAATGGACCACCCGGTTCCCTTCACCGCACCATCATGGGCGAGGAAGTTCACCGAAGAGGATCTGGCAAACCGTCCGCACAGCCTTGGCCAAACAGCCGGAGGCGAGGAATGCGGCTTTGAATACGGCTTCTGGTGGCTCGAGTGGGGCGGGCACCTCGACACGATTGCGGACAACGACCACATCCGCCACGAACTCCTCTCCATCGCCTACGGCATCTGGGGTCACTTGAAAAATGGGGGCAAACACGGGGCCGAAAACTGGGTGCTCACTTGGGTCGGCATGCTGCCCGGCAAGCGCGAGTCGCGGCGTCTCATCGGCCGGAAGACGCTGACCGAGCAGGATGTCCTGAATGCCCCCGATGCGCCGGATGCCATAGCCTACGGGGGGTGGCCAATGGACCTGCATCCGCCCAAGGGCGTCGATGCTCCTCTGGAGGAACCCTGCACACAGATCGAAGTGCCACACCTGTATCCGCTTCCCCTCTCCTGCTGTGCCAGTGGAACGCTGGAGAATCTCTGGTTTGCCGGACGCAACATTTCCGCCACCCATGTCGCCTTCGCGTCAACGCGCGTGATGGCCACCTGTTTCGCCATGGGCCAAGGCACAGGCATCGCCGCAGCCAAGGCAGCGGCACAGGGCAAAGGCACCTCCGAAGCGTGCACATCGCCCGAATTGATTCAGCAAATCCAACAGGAGATTCTGCGACAGGATGGCTTCCTGATCGGCGTGCCGAATGCCGATCCTCTCGATCTCGCACGCAGCGCGAAGGTCACGGCATCCGACCATCGCCAGAATGGTGATCCACAAAATGTGACCGATGGTTTCACCCGCATCACCACGGGCCCTCACGGCACACGCCCCGGAGCGATGCCCGAGGGAACGCACCGATGGATGTCAGAAAAACTTCCCGCATGGTTGGAGCTGGAGTGGGACAAACCCGTCACGCTTTCCCGCCTGCAACTCACCTTCGACACCGGCCTGCACCGCTGGTTCTCGCTCACGCAAAGCGACGGCGTCCACGCCCGCAACATCTGGGGGCCGCAGCCCGAGAGCATTCGCGATTACAACCTCATCGCCGAGACTCCCGCAGGGCCGGTTCCTCTCGCCGAAGTGAGAGGCAATTTCCTGCGTCAGCGAATCCACAGCTTCTCATCTATCGCAACCACACGGATCCGTATCGAAGTGCTCGCCTCCAACGGCATCGATCACGCCCGAGTCGTGGAAATTCGCGCCTACCACTAATATGAAACGACACACACCCTCTTGGCTCGCCAACGCCTTCTTCTATGAAGTCTATCCGCAGAGCTTTCTCGACACCAACGGCGACGGCATCGGCGATCTGCCGGGCGTTATTGCCAAGCTCGATTACATCCGCTCGATCGGATGCGATGCGATCTGGCTGAACCCATGCTTCGAATCGCCCTTCGGCGATGCCGGTTATGACATTAGCGATTTCTACAAAGTCGCGTCGCGCTACGGCACCAATGCCGATTTGAAGCGGCTCTTCAAAGAAGCCCACAAGCGCGGTATGCGCGTCTGTCTCGACCTCGTGGCAGGTCACACCTCCACCGAACACCCGTGGTTCAAGGCCTCCGCCAAAGCCGCCAAGAACGAGTTCACGAACCGCTATGTTTGGACCGACAGCGTCTGGAAAGGGGCCGGAGTTCCGGCCATCTCGGGATTCTCCGAGCGCGATGGAAATTATGTGACCAACTTCTTCCACTTCCAACCGGCGCTCAACTACGGCTTCGCCAAGCCCGATCCAAAGCAACCGTGGCAACTGCCGGTGGATCACCCGGACTGCCTTGCCACGCGCGAGGAGATGAAAAAAATCATGCGCTACTGGCTCGATGCCGGTGCCGACGGTTTCCGCGTGGACATGGCATCCTCGCTGGTGAAAGGCGACACGGATTTCAAGGAAACGATGAAACTCTGGGCCGAGATGCGCGACATGTATGAAACCGAGTATCCCGATGCCGTCCTCATCGCCGAGTGGTCGGAGCCCATCTACGCCATCCAGGCCGGATTCCACATCGATTTCCTCATTCATTTCAACGATCCATGCTACACCTCGCTCTTCCGCAGCGAGGCATCGCGCGATCTTTTCGGTTTTTTCCCAGACATTCCGCCGAGCTTTTTCGATCAAAAGGGCAAGGGTGATATCCGTGTGTTTCTCGATTATTACATGAAGCACTACCGCAAGACGCGCGGTGCGGGCCACATCTCGATCCCCAGCGGCAACCACGACATCATGCGCCTCGCCGAAGGTCGCACGATGGAAGAACTCAAGGTCGCCTTCACCTTCCTCATGACCATGCCGGGCGTGCCGTATCTTTACAGCGGCGACGAAATCGGCATGAGCTATGTCCGCGGGCTCGTCTCCAAGGAAGGTGGCTACAACCGCACGGGCTCACGCACACCGATGCAATGGAACTCCGGCAAGAACGCCGGATTCTCGACGGGCAAGGCCAAGGATCTCTACCTGCCGATCGATCCCGCCAAGGACCACCCGACCGTCGAGGCGCAGGAAAAAGATTCCGACTCCTTGCTGAACCATGTCCGCCAACTTGCGACACTGCGCCGCGAGCATCCCGCACTCGGCGGCGATGGGGGTTTCGAGCCACTCTACGCCGAGAAAAACAAATACCCGTTCATCTATCGCCGCAAACTCGGTGCGGAGACGATCCTCGTCGCGGTGAATCCTTCCGCCAAACCTGTCAGCGTGGAGATCCCCCTCAAAGGCTCGCTGCCGATCGAACTGCTCTCGAAGGGTGCCACCATCAAACGCACCGCGACCGGAGTGAAATTCGAAATGAAGGGCATCTCCCACGGCATCTTTAAAATCTGAAACCTCCGAACTCCATGAAACCTGACACCAACCAAAGTCTCGGCACTTTTTCCGAAGCATCCCGCTCAACTCCCATCGTGAATCACTCCGATGTGTTGATCTGCGGCGGTGGACCGGCCGGAGTTGCTGCGGCGATTGCCGCAGCCCGAGAAGGCGCAAAAACAACGCTTATCGAGGTGCACGGCTGCCTTGGCGGGGTCTGGACAGCTGGCGCGCTGACTTGGATTATCGACCACGAAAATAAAGCTGGCGTGATGAAGGAAATCCTCGAGCGCCTGCAAGCCGGCGGCTTTCGCGCGTGCCTGGCCGATGGCACATGGACCAACGGCTACGATCCCGAAGGCATGAAAAGCGTCCTCGAGGAGATGTGCATGGAGGCCGGCATCCGCATCCGCCTGCACACGCGGGTCGTCGCTGCCGGGGTCGATGAAACCAAGCGCCTCACCCATGTGATCACCGAATCCAAATCGGGCCGCGAAGCGTGGTCGGCGGGCATGTTTGTGGATGCCTCGGGCGATGGCGACCTCGCCGCAGCCGCCGGATGCGGCTTCGACATGGGGCGCGAGGAGGATGGCCACACCCAGCCGATGAGCCTATTGGCGATTCTTGCCGGACTGGATGCGAACGAAGTGCGTGGATTCATCTCCGACGAAGGTTTGCCATGGGGAGTGCCTTTGGAGGCGCTGCGGAAGGAAATGAACCGTGCGGGCGTGGAGCCATCCTACTCAAAGCCCACGCTCTTTCGTATTCACGACAATCTCTTCACCCTCATGGCCAATCACCAGTATCTGGTGAAAGGAACCAACGCCGATGATCTCAGTCGCGCCACATTGGAAGCCCGCGCCGAGGTCCGCCGCATTGTGGACGGACTGCGCTCACTCGGCGGTTGCTGGGCGAATCTGCGGCTTGTTTCGACTGGCGCCCAGATCGGTGTGCGCGAGGGACGCCGCATCCATGGCCGCTACACGGTGACTGCCGATGATCTTCGCAATGGCACCCAACACGAGGACTCGGCGGCCGATGTCACCTTCTGCGTCGACATTCACTCTGTCGACCCAACGAAGGACAAGGGCCTGCACACCGGCGGCATCAAGACCAAGCCCTACCAGATTCCGGTCCGCGCCCTGATCGCCCGCGATGTCGATGGGCTGCTGCTCGCCGGGCGCTGCATCAGCGGCGATTTCTTCGCCCACGCCAGCTACCGCGTCACCGGCAATGCTGTTGCCACCGGAGAAGCCGCAGGCCGGCATGCGGCAAAGGTCGCTCTCGGCCTCAAGTAAAAGCGTCAACCATCCCGCAATTCGAAACATTCAAAACCACACCATGAAAGCCCCACGAAACATCTCTGCCTTTAGATGGATCGCGAATCCGCGTTGGACTCGTCATTTTTTCGTTTTCAGCTCGATTTTGGCATGTGCTTCCATGGTATTCACCGGCTGCAAGCCATCCGAGCCTCAAGCCGTGTCAGCCACCCCGCCACCTGCGAAACCAGAGCCGTCGCCGGTCTTTTCCCTAAGCCAGGAAGTGGTGAAGGAGTCGCTGAATGGCGATGCACGAATTCAGGACGGAGCCGTGTTTCTCGACGGGAACGGCGACTATATCGAGAGGCCCTCCGGAAAGGAGTTTTCACTCTCCAAGGGTCTCACCGTGGCGGCCACGATCAAACTCGATTCTATCAAAAATCACATCATCGCCGGCAAAGTGGGTGAGTGGCTTTTCGGCTTCAACTCGGATGGTCGCCTCTACTTCAACATCAAGGCTGAAAAAGGCGATTGGGCCTGCGACACCAAGTCGGCGGCGAAGCTCGTGAAGGAGGGAGAGTTGGCTCATGTGGCCGCAATTTACAGGCCGAACACCGATCCGCTTGCTGCCGCCAAGGGACGGGTTGAAATCTACCTCAATGGCATTCAAGTAGGCTCGAAAGAAATGCACTTGGATCCGGAGGAGGGAGGCGAACCCCTGCGCATCGGACGGCTCTGGGGAGACGCTCGACAGGCGAATACTTGGGATATGAAGGGGGAGATCCGAGACCTGCTCATTTTCAATAGCGCGTTGGACGCATCGGAGATCGTCTCACTGGCCTGCGAGCAACCTGGCATCACCGTGGCGCCTTTGATCTTCGAGGTGGTGCCGGATGTGACCGGGGACCGTCTGGGTATCCGAGCCAAGCCCCAACTTTCCAACAAGGCTCGAATGGAACTCGAAAAGGCTGTCACAAAGGGCAAGGCGGCGCTCACCGTGACCGTGCAAGCGCCCAAAGAGAGCGGGAGCGCGAAGAAGGAGGCCCGTTTCACTTTTGATCCCAAGACAGCGACCTACTGGATGCCTTACAAATGGTCGGACGGCAGCCATGAGGTGAGCCTGAGCCTTGAGGGCGGCAGCAGCGTGCTTACGGCTTCGCGCCCGGTGATCAAGCCTCCAACACCATGGATTGGGAAAGGCAAGGCGCTGACTGAGGTGATGAAGCCTTGGACGCCATTGGCAACCTCCGATGGTCGTTCTGTCGAGTGCTGGGGACGCCGCTATCTCTTTGACGGCCCGTTTCCGAAAAGCATCCTCAATCAAGGCCGCGAAATGCTCCGTGCGCCGATCACACTGGAAGCTCAGGCTGGCAAGGAACAGGCGCGACTCACCGAAACCGATCGCGCCACGGTGGTGGAGACTCCTGTTCGCGCCGAGTTCAAAGGCGATGCCACATTCCCGGGGATCAAAGATCTCAAGGTCTCGTGGACCTCATGGACCGAATACGATGGTGTCACCCACACCACGGTCACGCTCACGCCAACTCGCAAAAATGTGCAACTCGATGCGCTGAGTCTTTCGATTCCGCTGCGTCCGGACATGACGAAATATCTCTTTGGCGCGATGGGCGAGCATCCGCTCAAATTCCAAGCGCACGGAAGCTCCGCAAGCCGGCCCATGCGCCTCGACGGCCAGCGGGTCGAGTTGAAGCGTTTCATGCCTTATCTCTGGCTTAACAACTTGGACGAGGGTTTTGTGTGGTTCGCCGATTCCGATGCCAACTGGGTGAACAGCGGCGATCGCGCACCGATCGTGGTGGATGCCGGAGCCGAGGCAGGCATCACACTGCGCCTCATCGACAAACCCACCACGCTCACCGGACCTGTCACCTACTCGCTGGGATTCCAAGCCACGCCGGTCAAGCCCCTGCGTGAGGATCGTTTCTCGCACCGCTGGGGCGAAACCGCCCACCAACCAGAAGTCAGCGATTACATTTACCTCCCGGGCTATGCGCAACGCGTCGGAATGTGGGTGCCGATGGATGCCCCCAAGCTCAAGAAATTCCTCGATGACCATTTGGCAAAAGGGATTTCCTGCTTTCCCTACGGCTCGATCAACGGCACGGGTGACAACAACCCGGTCTATGATTTTTTCAAGCCACTCTGGCACGCGCCGGGCGGCTATGTGTTCGGCCCGTTCAACTACTCCCGGAATTTCCCGAGCTACGAGAAAGATGGAAAGCGTGCCAACCCCTATGTCGGCGACGAACTCATCAAGACCCTGGTCACACACAACCTGACACGGGTCAACCCGGGCACTCCCTCGTATGCCGACTACCTCTGCTGGTCGGCGGAGGAACTCCAGCGCCAGGTTGGGCCGACCTGCCTTTACACAGACCTCTCCAGCCATGTCGATCCGGCCTGGACGACGGATCTGAGCAAGGTGAACCCGGCGCACCTGCAGGTGGATCAGTTTGGGCGCACAGTTTTTGATTACAGAATCCTTTGCGTGCGTGATCTGGCTCGCCGCCTTGCGGGAATCGTGCGCCAGAACAGCACGCCAGAGAGGCCACTGAGTTGGATGGCCCACGATCAGAACCGCTTCTGCCCCGTTTACCACGGTTATGCCGATTGGTGGTATCCGGGTGAGCAATACAACGATATCTGCGCAAAGGTGGGGCCGTTTGCCCTGATCGATGGAACCATTTCCCCCGAGCACTTTCGCGTTGAGTCTGCCGCCGAGCAGGCCTCGGGTGTGCCCAGTGTCTTGATCACCGATTTCTTGCGCTGGTCCTTCAAACGCGATCCCGGCTATTGGGGTGCAACGAACCTGGGCGGGACCGTGACGACTGAACAGAAAAACGAGGCCGCTGATTCCGTTATCGCCCGCTGCGCGGTCGAGGGCGTGGAGTTTATCGCCTCGTGGGAGATGAAGGACCAATCTCCCGAGTGGTGGAAGTTGCGCACGAGCCTCGGCATCGGTTCACCCGAAGCTCGCTTCTTCCCATACTGGCGTCCGGGGTGCCCCGCAAAAACGAGCACAGACAAGGCATTGGTCTCGGCCTACGCATTCGACGGCCAACGCTCGGTGCTGACCATTGCCAACACGCTTCCCAAAGAGACGCCAGTCGAGGTGACCGTCGATCTGGCGGCTCTCGGTTGGCCATCAGGTTCCGAGCCTCTCCTCACCGATGAGCGAACGGGCGCGAGCATCCCATGGAACAACGGGCAATTCACCGTTCCGGTTAAATCAAGGAACTACACCCTTGTGAGCCTGCAGCCAGCAACTTCAAACCCATAAAAAACACGATGGATTCTCCAACATCCTCACCCAAGGAATCCTCTTGGCTCAGCCTGGAAAATGGCGGCCATGTCCGCTTCTCCGGCGTCGAGCGCGGCGCGGGCTTCCGCATGCCGGGCTACTGGATCTGGTGCGGCTCCGTGATTCGCGGAGGCGATGGTCGCTACCATCTCTTCGCCTCGCGCTGGCCGGACAATTTGGCCTTCAGTCCACACTGGATCACCAACTCCGAAGTCGTGCATGCCGTGGCAGATCGCCCGGAAGGACCTTTCGAATTTAGCGATGTCGCGCTTCCTCAGCGCGGAGCGGAATACTGGGATGGGCGGATGACGCACAACCCAACGATTCATTTCCACAATGGCACTTACTATTTGTTTTACACCGGCACGACCTACGAAGGTCCAACGCCCTCGCTGGAAACACCCATTCCCGCCAGCGATCCCGGCAATCTAAACGATCCGGCCGCCGTGCCCGAGTTGCTCGTCAAGGCCCACTCGGGCCAGCGCGTCGGCGTGGCAACGAGTTCTTCGCCATCAGGCCCGTGGAAACGCATGGATGCGCCACTGCTTCTGCCACGCCCCGGGCAATGGGATGGCCTCCTCACCACGAATCCCTCGATCTCCATCCGCCCC
>JBIKUM010000275.1:0-4113 GCA_044347585.1 Terrimicrobiaceae bacterium | reverse complement strand
CGCAAGACGGAGGAGGGCTGGAATAGGTTTCTCACTTGGGAAGAATCCTCACGCCACGGCGGGCTTCCGGTGGCCGCCTATTACACCGTGCTTGAGCTCGGCAAGGAACCGCCGGAAGGAGGGCATTCGGTGGAAGAGGTCATCGCCCATCTGCCGTCGGGCTCGGCGCTGGAACTGGCCGTCTCGTTGGCCGGGGCACAAGCCTCGGATGCCTCGCGCGATATGGAGCTGATCGCCATGCTGCGTCCGCTCGTCGATCTGGCGCGGAGTCGCGGAGTCACGATTTCGCTCTATCATCACATCTGGTTTCTCCTTGAGCGTATCGAGGATTGCGTGCGTGTGGCGGAAAAAATCAACGGCCCGGCTCTGCGAGTGACCTTTTGCGGCTACCACTGGTATGCGGTGGATGTCAGCGAACTCGCCGCCAAGGTCAAGCTGGCCGCTCCATGGATGTGCCTTGCAAACCTATGCGGCAGCCGCCCGGCACCGGAGGACGCAAAGTTCGCCGGCTGCCTCCCCAAAACCATCGAATCGGTCGGAGAAGGGGATTTCCCGTTGGCGGAATTTGCCCAGGCGCTCACTGATGTCGGCTACTCCAGCCCGGTCGGATTCCAAGGCTACAAAATCGGCGGGCACCCGCCCGAGACGCTGGCCCGTTCGATGGAAGCTTGGCGCAACGCATGGAGCATTTTTTAAGGAAGCGCTGAGGATTTAAACTGATTTTGTCCACCCTCTCCCCGGCGCTCATAGAGACGCCGCTACAAAACTTGTGATGCGGGAGCGAGTGGGCGGACGGAGGGATGCCAGTGGGCGCCTCTCACGGCTTCGGCCATTTGGGACCATTCGCGGACAGCAATTTTGCGATGTTCCCGTAGCGCTCGGCTTCCCAGCCGTTGTGGCGTGTGGCGCCCATCTGGAAGCTGTCGAGGAAGGTGGACCAATTGGAAAAGTTTCCGGCGATGGCTTGCGTGGATTTTTTGAGAATGAGTGCCGCTTTTTCCTCCGAAATGTATCCGGCGGCGAGGCCAAGGTCTGAGAGATAGATCAAGTGGGCGTGAATCCAAGCGGACTCGTCGCGGGTTTGGGGATGGCTTTTTTGGAAGGTTTTTTCGGCGGCGTTGTCAGCGATGGCCATGAGGCGCTCAAAAGTCATGCCCTCTGGCAAGGGAGCGGAAGGGGCGTTGTTTGAGGGGCGGAATGCTTCGAGGGCTTCGATCTCGGACGCGAGCTCGTCCTTGTTTTGAATTCCGAACATGCGTCTCAACTCCTTTCGGGCGGCGTGTTTTTCATTCAACTGTGAACCCACTCTTCCGAGGGGATGTCCTTGTGCGAGGAGGATCGGAAGAACAAAGGCGGCGGCGCGCTGATCCTCTGGCGAGGCATCGGATCCAGGCGGTTCAAATTTTGGGAAATCAAAGGGCTCAGCGGCTCCGGCAACGGATTCCATGAGGCGGGCGACATTCTCGAAACCGAGGCAGCGCGCCGCGCGGATCGGAGTGACGCCATTTTTGTCGGCGATGGTGGGATTGGCGCCGTTTTCCAAGAGCATTTCTACCAGACCGCGGTTCAAAAGTGGATCGACCGCATGGGCCAACGCGGTCTTGCCGTTGGCATCTTGAACATTGATGGAAGCACCGGCTTTGATAAGGGGAGAAACGATGTAGGGATGCGGCCACTCGTCGCAAGCGGACATGAGAGGGGTTCTTTTTTGACCGCGCGCTATGGAGTTCACATCCGCGCCAGCAGCAATGAGGTCGCGGATCATGGGAAGATGACCGTATCCGCAGGCGTAGTGCAGGGCTGTGCCACCATGTGGGGAGGCTTGGTCGATGCGGCTTCTCGGGAGCAACTCGCGGAAGGACACCATATCTTTGTTACATGCGGCCATGGTTAGTGGAGTCTGCTTCCATTTGTCTTGGATGTCTGTTTTGGCGCCTGCCGCGAGCAGAACGCGAAGTGCGGGCACTTGGCGGAATTGTGAGGCATAGTGGAGAGCGGTGTCGCCGTTGAGGTCGACAATGTCCAATGCCGCTCCGTGTTTGAGGAGTTCTTCGATGATGTGCGTGAATCCGCACTGGGCGGCCGCCATCAGGGCGGTTTGCTTGTATTTTCCACTCAGAGCGTTGATGTCGGGGGACGGAAGAGCCGCGCGCAAGGCGGTGAGATCGCCGCAGGACGCTGCCGCATACAGTGGCGATTCCGTTTCATCCTCCGCTTGCTTGGGATCCCTCGGGCAAATGTTTCCATTGAAATCCAAAGTTGGGGCTTTTTTGACACGCTCGGGGCCATCCAATTCGCCAACGATCGCCGCGAGCCGTGCATCGCGGATTTCATAGGCTTGAGATGCCTTCACCAGATCAGGGTCTTGAGGGGCGTGGGCTCGAGCTTTTGCGGAGTAGATCTTGGCTTGCGCCAGATTTCCCAGAACCATGCTGGCCCGTGAACAGAGGTCCCAGTAAACGGACTTGTCGGTTGAAGCCCATTCCGCAGCTTTGTTCCACGACTCAATTGCCTCAGGCAGGCGGTCGAGCCGCTCGAGAATACGAGCTTTCAATTCCAGATCATCTTTGTCGCTTCCATCGAGAGCGATAGCCTGGTTGATAAAAGCAAGAGCATCTTCTTCTTGAAAAAGGTTGTGAAGGGTGTTTGCAGTCCCGGAGAGGTTATATGCCGAACGCTTCTTTGAGATTGCAATCTTGCGGTGGTCGAGAGCTTGGTCGTGGGCTTCCAAGTCCTCCAAGAGGTTGGCAAGAGTTTTATGAATTTGAAATGGACCCTCCCGCATGCCAAGGAGCGAGAGCGCTTTCCAATAACTCTCAATCCCCCATGCCAGAATGCGCTTGCGAGTTTCAGAAGTGATGCCCTTCTTCAATTTGCTCTCTCTGATCGTCGTGGACATGAGGCCACTGAGCCATTGCATGGGAATGGATTTCGGCTCCAAGGCTGTTTGCGCAACCAGGGCATTGTAGTAAAACAAAATGGTTCGAGCATCTTTGGCGGTGTCGATGCCCAGAACAAATCCCGAGGAGCGGCCCTCGAGGGAATCCGGTTGTTGGGCCAAGACCTCGGCAAACAGGGGCATGGAGTCGTCCAGATCAAACCTCGAGCGGGCCAAAATTGCCGCCCAAAAAATCGCCCTTGGTGAGCGCTCTCCATCCTTGATGGCCTGCAGCACTTCAGCCTCGGCCTGATCTTGATCACCAGCCGAGAGGTGCCCCAAAAGTTTCTCCTCCGAAAAAACCGTCACGCCTTGAACAGCTGACGGCGAAAGAAGGCACAGGATCATGCTCAGAAAAAGAAATGCTCGCATGGTTATGAAGAATGAATCACCCCGAGTATCACCGCTTTTTAGCGGAAGTGTCTATGAAGCGTTTGTGGGGGGGCATCATCTTGCTTGCCCGATTTTTCAGGCGCGAAGCGGCGTCTGATGGGAGGCGTGGCTGTCTCGGCGGGGAAGGCGAAGGGCTTTGTTCGAGGGATTTTGGCGCGGAGGTGTCTGGGAGTGGTTTTGCGGCTTCCGTGTTTGATATTTGGGCCATGCGGGACGATCGCCCTCCCAAAAAGGGTCCGCGTATTGTCACTTTTTAAGAATCGGGGGCTGTCGGGGCGCGGCACTTCATAAGTCGCTTACCTTCTTATTATGAATAGGATAATTTTTACTAGCGATTAAGAATCAAAAGCCTTTTTTGGCCATTGTCTCTGGTGTCTTTGGGTGGCAAGATGTGTTTATAAATTTTACTTTTGTAATTTTTTGCTACCACTTTTTATTTTATTTGGTATTTTTGGCGCGTGAAACGGATTAGTGAATCCTCTTTGGATCAATGGCGAACGAGGACGGATCGCAAACCCCTCCTTGTTCTGGGGGCTCGTCAGGTTGGGAAGACCTATGCGCTGGATCAATTCGGACGGAGTGCATTTCCAAAATGCCACATCATCAACTTCGAACAGAATCCCCAGTTTGGAGATGTCTTCAAGGGCTCGCTGGAGCCGGGCCGCATGTTGCAGGAGCTTGCCCTAGTATCCAGTAACATTTAAAGTTTCGGATAAAGTCTGAGTAGTTTGACGCGAGCGTCTTCGGTTGTGAAGCGCCAGTTGATGGGAGCGCCGCGGTTG
>JBIKUM010000405.1:0-4113 GCA_044347585.1 Terrimicrobiaceae bacterium | reverse complement strand
CCTCCACCAAAGAGGAAGAGGATGAGCCGCCCGGTCGGCTTGTTCAGGAGCTCTGTCTTGAAATCGCGAAGATTCATTTTGTGGCTTTGTGACTTTTTTTGTTGGAGCTCGCAGTGGCATCCTTGGCTGCAGGACGCGGCTCATCGCGAACCACCAGCACATTCCATTTATTTTCCGGCGCGAGGTGATTGCGTCCGCCTTGACCGTTCCCCGTGATGGCAAAGAACGCCGGGGTCACCGACTTCGGCGGCATGATTCCTGAGGCATCAGCCAGAGACTGCGTGTAGATCCGCTCGTCCAAGCGGACGGCTAAATCCTGGGGCTTGTAGTAGATCGGCTGATCCGTTTCGTTGACCAATTCCAGACGAAAGATGAGCGTGTCCTCCTCCTCAAACCTCCAGACATCGAGGATACGGACGCTAAAGTCTTTGTAGTAATTAGTGATCGAGGGAGACGAGTGGGCTACACCTGCCAAGCCATCGGGCTCTGCTCTCAGCAGAAGCGGATAGGCCTTGGCTTTATCCATGAGCGAGAGGATTCGTTCCGGTAGGACTCCGATCCTCCCATCCTTCCCGTTTCGCTCCTCTTGATAGAACGTGACGTTGTAGAAGGGATGCTCCGAGGCTGTCATGTGCAGCACATAGGCCTTCCGGTTGAAGATCACAGTCAGGTGATCCTCGGCATCCTTCTTGAGCGCCCGGATCGTGAAGTAAAAGTTTCCCGGTGTGAATGAGATCAGAAACTCTGCATTTTCCTGATCCTGCACGGCAACCGACTTGGCAAAGAGACCAGAGATTTCCGAGGGGAACATGACCGTCGTGGTTCCCGTCTTCGAAGCCACCGGGATGTCGTAGATGATGAACTCATCGAGCCGCTTCTGGACGATGGATCCGGCGTGTGCAAGAGAGCCTGCGAGGATGATCGCGGCAAGGATTGGGAGCTTCATGCCCCCGACAATTTCAGAAAAAAAGATCCCTGGTGCTCCCGATCGGGAGCGACTTTTGAAAGTCCATTAGACGATCTTTTTCATCAAACCGTTAATTAAACTATGCGTTCTTTTTCGCTCCGACCGCTTCAGCTAAACGGTAGCCGGTGCTCCGTCCTCCCCCAGCTTCCTGGATCAGGATGTCGCGGGCCTGCAGTTCCTTGATGTCGCGCAGAGCCGTGTCCGGCGAGCACTTCGCAAGCTTCGCATACTTGGATGAAGAGAGTTTCCCCTCAAATCCATCAAGCAGACGGTTGATCACCACATGCTGGCGCTCATTCACGGGACCGTCTTGATTGATCCGTTCCCAGGTTCTTGCTTTGTGCAGGATTGCCCAGAGATTTTCCTGAGCGTTTTCCAACGCCCTATAGAGACAGCCAAGGAACCATTCCAGCCACTGAGTGATGTCCACTCCTCCGCGCTGACTGCTTTCCAAGGAGTCGTAATACTGTTTTCTCTCCCGCTCGATCTGCGAAGACATACTGTAGAACCGCTCGGCCACGCCGTCCGCCCTGGCCAGGGCCATATCAGCAATCGCCCGGGCGATGCGTCCATTGCCGTCCTCAAACGGATGGATGGTGACAAACCAGAAATGCGCGATTCCCGCTTTGATGACGGGATCGAGCGCTCCTGTTCCTTCGAACCATTCCAGAAAACGGCTGATCTCGGCATCCAACCGACTGGCCTCGGGTGCCTCAAAATGAACTCTCTCCCGTCCCATTGGACCGGAGACAACCTGCATGGGGCCCGACTCTCCGGTCCGCCACGAGCCCACGGTAATGCGTTGCATTCCGCTCCGACCGCTCGGAAAAAGCGCTGCATGCCATGAGCAAAGTCGCTCCGCCGTGAGGGCCTCCTCATACTTCCTTGTGGCATCGATCATCATTTCCACGACCCCCTCGACATTTCGGCTCGCGGGAGTCGTTCCCGCATGAGCGATACCCAGACGTCTCGCAATTGAGGAACGCACCTCCTCTGCGTCGAGTTTTTCCCCCTCGATGGCGCTGGATCCGATCACCTCCTTGGTCAGGCTCTCCAGATTGGCCTCACCGCGAAGATGGAAGCCAAGGCCCTCCATTTGACCAAGCAGCCGCCCCTGCTGATGCCGCAACTTGGTCAGAAGAGGCAGCAACCGAGACTCGTTCCATCGGAAGTTGGGCCAGTCTTTTTGCTGATGGATGTAGCTCATGAATTTATTCTCCGTAACTTTGCGGAGAATAAAGGCCGCAATCTCCGCAAGTCAAGTTTCTCCGTATTTTTGCGGCGAATAATCCATCTATTCGCCGCAAAATCTCCTAAAGAGAGTGTTCCTCGTATTTGAAATCCTGAACGACGAGCGGCAGACGACCGTTGCCCATCAGGTCTGGGTTACGGACGAAGAAGAAGGTGATCTTGAACTTGGCCACCTCGCGGAACTCGATCTTGTTGAGAGTCCCAGTGCGGATGAGGTTTCCCTCAGCCTCAACATCGACGGCCTCATACGAAACTCCTGCCCCGTCCTTCATCTTCCGGGTATCGAGAATGTCGAGTTTCCCAACTTCCACCTTCTGGTGGATCTCCTTTTCTTTGAACTCCGGGTTCTGCTTCTTGTAGAGGGCTGCTGCTTTTTTACGCGCTGGCTCCTCCAGATACATCCGCTTGAGAAGATCGGGCAGGTCCGGCCCGATCGGGTTGCGCTGAAGAAGGGCCAGACAAGCAAGACGCACATGGTAGGCCTGAAGTCCGGCTGCCTCTTCAAAGCCCAGAAGGGGCGAATAGATCAGCGTCCCACCCTGATCGAGGATGACGACCTTTTCCTTCTGCTTCATCGCCTGGATGGTCAGGTAGGGAGAGGTGACGGCCAAGGCCCCGCAGATGAGGGCAATCGCCATCCAGAATCTCGCGGCGACGATGTTGTTAGTGATGGAGGTGACGGCGGTGAGTTTCATGGGTTGGTGTTGTCGGGTTTGGATGAGGAGGGCTTCGCCTTGGAGGGATGAGAGTTGAAAGCCGCCTGAGCGGCATGAGGAGTTGAGAGGCTCCCCTTGTGATGAGAAACCGTTCCCTTGGATTGATCGGTTACTGAGAACGACTCAGGAGTGGTTTGCTGGGCCACCATGGCTGGATTCGCCGGATTAGTGATCGCGCCACCTTCCTCCCCGGGAGGAGGAGGCACGGATCCTCCAGGGCTTGAGGAAGCAGAACTTCCAGCAAGGTCATTGCTCATTCCTTTGCCAGAACTTGCGGCACTTGCCGCACCAGCGACTGCCTGACCCGATGCCATAGCCGCCTGAGCGGCAGTCGATCCCCCGAAGGTGGCCGCGGCTCCTGCGACTGTTGCCCCCGCCCCGGCCACATATCCAACTGCCTGAAGTGTGTTGTTGATCCCGGCACTGAGAGCCAAGGTGGTGCCGCTGGCCCCCTTCATGATGGCCCCAGCCACGAAGGGAACCGAGAGGTAGAAAAAGAGCGTCACGATCGACGCGAAGGCCATGATGAAGGGAAAAAGCAGCCAGTTTTGGACGAGGATCGCGTTCTGAGCCACCTGGACGATCCCGCCAGCAGTGATCGGGGCGAAGAGTAGATCGCTGATCGCCACGATCACGATGTCCACCAAGCAGATTCCCAGATACCAGAGCATCACCGTGAAGGAGGTCACTGCGAACTGGATTCCGAAGGACTGTGTCGGTGAGAAAAAGAGGAACCCCAGAAGCAAGGGTGACACCGCGATCAGTCCGGCGATGGCGAACTGCTGAAAAAAGTTCATCACAACCATCATGAATCGCCCGATGCCCTGAAAGAAGTAGCCCACAGCGGCCGGAACGATTTTCCCGAGATCGGTCCAGGAATCCGAAGGTTGATTCTGAATCCTTGAGGTCAGGAGTTGGATGAACTTCGCATCCTGGGCATTGGTGAACTTCTGGCGCATCTCCTGAAACGCCTCCATCCCCTTGTTCATCATGGTCGGATACCCCGCAATCAGGGCGACGATGATTGTCACCTTCAGGATAACGCCGAGGATCGACTTGGCATCCGAACCGGCTTTCCACCCCATTTCGCCGATTCCCAAGATGCAAAGCACGAAGGCGAAGGGCATCATGTAGGAGCGGATCTGCCCCGCCGCGTCGAATAGATTGGAAAGGGCCGGC
>JBIKUM010000486.1:0-4113 GCA_044347585.1 Terrimicrobiaceae bacterium | reverse complement strand
TGGTGATGGTCGTTTGGGTGGTGTTGTATAGATTCGGCATTATTTCTCAAAAAAGACCATGAACAATTCTGCGGCGTCCACGTCCGCACCCGCGGCCGTGTTATCGATCGTGATGGTGTCCGTTGAGGTGTTGGCGGTTAGGCTTACCCCACTGCCCGCCGCGAGCGTCAGCGTGCCCGTTTTGGTGTTGGCAGCAATCGTAGACGCCCCTACCTGCACGTACGTGAACGCCAATTGGTTGACTTCGGCCCCCGTCGCGATTGTGTCGAGTTTGGTACCGTCCACGGAGACATCCCGGCCATCCACCGTGCCGGATACGGTCAGGTTGCCGGTGATTTTAGCCCCGCCGTTGACATCCAACGCCGCCGTCGGGGCTGCGGTATTGATGCCCACCTTGGCGTTGTTACTGCTGGCCGTGGCATAAATAGCGGTTACCGTGTTAGGGGTTGGGGTGGCGTCGTCCTGTACATTCGCCCGGAAAACGCCGGGGCTGGTCTCCGTGAGACTCAACGACGTGCGACCGGACACCGAGGCCAAAGTCATGGCGGTTTGCGTCAGGCTTAGAGACGTGCCGTCGGTTTTGTTTTGCTGGTACACCACTTTCGTGGTGCCATAGTCCGGCCCTTTGGGGTTGAACGTTTGGTACAACAAGTCCAGATCGGCAGAGATGGCCGATACCGACCCGTTCAAGGTGGCCACGTTGGATTCCACAGTGTCCAAATTAACCGCCTGCGTGATGCTGATGTAGTCCGTCTTTAGCCGGATGTCATCTATCGCCTCTTCGATGTCGGACAGATCGGGCGTGGGGGGCACGTAGGGTTGCGGCGAAACCCCGCCACTCGGTCCGTAGGTGTTGGGCACCGGTCCGGCGTAACAGCGTGAGCCATCCCACCGATACCCGTACAGGGTGCAACACTCCTCCGATCCGCCGCTGGTGGCCCCGGAAGCGTCCGTAAATGTCACGATGCCGTCAATGCTCACCGTGTGGGGTATATAGACGCACGCCCGTGGTTCATCAAAAATCTTCAACAGTGTGACACTGCACACCCCCGGGAGGTTGGCCACGTAGCCGGAAATATCTAAAATCCGCCAATATCCGCCATGCGTGTAGATCGTGTCCGCGAAGGAAAACGTGGCGATGTCTCCGGGGGTCAAAAAGAAATCCGCCGTCATTATGCGGGATTCCTCGCTGTACAGGTCGCGCACATAACCGGCCCAAAACCGGTTATAGAGGGTGTTAACCGGGTAGGCGGTGACTATATGCGCCGCGTCGTTGCCGAAAAACAGGCTATTGCTGGTTAGCGTCGCCGGTTCGGCACTGAACGGAGAGAACAGCGGGTAGGTGCTCTGCAGGGTGGACGTGGTGCCGCTGAACATCCGCCACGCGCCGGTGATGTTACCGGCAAAGTAGCAGATCATGGGGAGCGGTTCGGTGAGCACCGCGCCGTCGCTGTCGTACCCCTTGAACAGCAGCATGGATCCCACGCGGTTGATCACGAACGGGGCGTGACCCGCCGTTATCGTGGTATCGCCTTCCGCGAAGTCGTTTTCCGTGTCCGTGATGCGCTGGCGACCGCAGACGCGTAGCGCGGTGTCCACGAAGGCCGTGTTCACTATGTCGTCTGACTCTGCGAACGTCCACTCGTACGTTTTGGTCTGCAGGTCGGTGGTGGGCGTCAACTGCACGTCGGTAGTGCGGTCGATCTTTTGCGACCAATCGAGCACGCTTCCCGACTCGAAGTAGTCCTTGGCGGGTTCCACCCGTATCGTCTGCGTGTTGCGATCCGGCACGAACACGAGGTTGAACATGGCTTGCAGATCGGCGAGGTAGTCCAGCGCCGCATAATCCGGCATGTTTTCTGCGATCCGCACCGTGCCGCCGGTGAGCACCCCGGAGAAAGTGCCAAATCTTACAAAAGTGCGCACATATTCAGGCGCGGAGGTTCCATCAAAGGTGAGCGTGCCGGACGACCACCCGCTCTCCGTGAACGCGGCCAGCCGGTACGTTTCACCGGCTATCACCGGCAACGACAGGTACACAGTGGTGTCTATCCCGTTCCCCGATCCGTTGATGGTGTAGATGCCGGATTGTACCACCATGCTGCTGTACGTCGGCCCCTTGGCCAACCCCATGCGAAAGGCCATTGTGGACCCCGCGGTGAGCGTGGCCTTGACGTGGATTTCGGCCGTAATTGTGGCAGTTACGGCAGCGGTCCACGTGCTGCTGGAGAACGACGCGTTGCTGTCGTAAAAGTAACTGCCGCTATCTGTCAGGTTGGTGAAAACATAGAGCGCACTACCCGACGGGGTAGCGTTGGACGCTAGACCGGCTACCACCAATTGCGGCGTGTTGGCGTTGGACACCACCATGACATCCCCACCGGCAAAGGCGGGCATGTACATTTCGTGCGCCGTGAAGAACGCGCTGGTGTAGGTGTACCCCGCCCGTGCGAAAATGGCGTCTAGCACGGTTTTCACCCGCACAAAGGGCGTCAATTGGTACGGGTGCAGGGTGTTCGCGGTGTCCGACAGGTTGATATCGGTGTTCAGCCAGCCGAACGCCCGGTCGATCACGCCGTAGCGCACCACTCCCCCGTGCAACGAGCCCCCGAAAGAGGCCACCACGTTGGTGTAGTTGAGCGTGTGGTTGTAAGCCGAAAAATCGAGATCCCGCAAGCGGACCCCCTGCAAACCGGCCGCCATATCCACGAACTCGCCAAATATCACCACGTCGTACTCGGCGACATCCCCGGCCTTTACGATGGCGCCCTTGAATTGGAGGTGGCCGGTCAAGATGGGCAGCCCGTCGTTGCTGACTACCGCTTCGTGTTTCAGTTTGATGGTGAAACCGCCCACCTTGTTGTGATCCTCCACCGCACCGAAATAGTGCTTGTTGGTGTCGGTGGCGGGCAACCGGAATTCCTGCGTGTGTGACCCCTTCGCGGTGTTGACGTTTTGGATGTCTTGGAACGCGTAGGTGAGGGATACGGGCTCGTTCTCGAACACGTCGAGCTGTACCCACGCTCCTGCTTCGTTTTTGGCTGTGATAGTCAGCATCGCATGTCCTGTGCTTCCACGAACGTGATCTCAGCGGTTTGCATGCGCGAGGTGCGGCCCACCACGATGGCGGCGTTGTGGCTCTCCACTACCAGCGGCCGCCAGCGGCCGCCGATGTACGCCCAAATCATGCGCGACCGGGCCAACTCCGCCAGCAGGGTGGATTCTTCGGGTGTGACCCCGGTTTTCATCAACGTGTGGGTAACCACCGCCGTGTTGGCGATGGCCTCTTTCGTGCGTTCCGTGGCATAAAAGAGCGCATCAGAACCCGAAAAGCTACCGATAGGCCGGACGATAGATTTTGACTCAACCGCGTGGTCTTCCTTGCGCCGGGCGTCAAATTTCAACATGTCCAACCCGCCTAGTCTGTTGGCATACAAAACCCATGTGTCATCATGCTTGCAACTGCCGTCTTCATTCACGATCAGTATGTCGTCCAGCGGTGAGCCGCTGTACATGTTGCAGACACGTATGTGTGTCCACGGGGTCGTGGTTAAGTTGGTGCCGTAAATCGACGTGATGTGCGCCGGGCCGATCGGGATGTACAACATGAACTGCCCCGCAGTGGGCACTGCTGCACCAAACGCAAATGTTGCACCGTTGGTGGTATTTAAATCCGTGGTGTGGGTGGCCACGGTGGTGGCGCCGTTGTAGATGCGGTACCGGATCTGCTGAGAGACGGACCCCACCGCCGTGCTGTATAGCCGGGCCATCCACGCGGTGGTCGCGGACGCCATGTCCAACCTGATCGATGGGGTGGTCACGCCGTCCCCCATCGTGTAAACGTTCGTACTGCGTGACGTCACCCAACCGGGAGGGGCGGAAGTGGCAGCATACGACGTGCGTACCGGGTTTTGCCCTTCGTGGATCATGCCGTGGCCCGCGATTACGTAGAAGGTGTAGGCATTGGCCACCCCCTGTAACGCGCCGCTGTAGTACTCCTGCACGGTCACTACGGCCTTTCCTGCAGCCTTGTTGCTGACGCGGAATTTCACCCCCGAATACGTCGCAGAAACCAGCGGCTCGCCCATGCTGGTCTTTTCGTCGGGCACTACT
>JBIKUM010000406.1:0-4124 GCA_044347585.1 Terrimicrobiaceae bacterium | reverse complement strand
TTTTGGTACTTGGGACGACTTCCATGAGCGCCCCTCAATTTTTACTCAGATCAGACTCTCCCTGTCAGGGCTCTGCAGTGCGCCTGCAAGTCCTGGTCTCTAATAAACCCGCAGTAGCTCGACCCACTTCCCGTGAGTGCGCGGCAAAGCGACTGTTGGTCAGCATGTCGAATAAAGCCGCAAGCCGATGCACCAGAACCAGTGATTGCCCGACAAAAGGCCTGCTGGTCAGCGTCTCTGATGAAACCGCACTGACTGGTACCACCCCCATACTGCGCTCGGCACATCGATTGCAGGTCAGCGTTACGAATAAAGCCGCAAGCGCTTTGCCCTGACCCTGTGCCTGCTCGGCAATGAGCCTGCAAATCTGAATCGCGGATGAATCCGCATTGCGAAGCACCGCCACCTGTCGAAGCACGACATCGAGCCTGTTGATCGGGATCTTTGATAAAGCCACATTGGCTTTGCTGAGCAAATGCCGTGGTGGTCCAGATCAATCCGAACAGAAAAAAGATCCACATTCGCATATGACTTACCACGCGTTGCAAGGTCTAAAAAGCTTAGCGCTTGAGAAGAAAATCGAACATAGCAATTTCTGGTCTCGCGCCAAAGCGCACAGGCAAGAGCTATGTACCAAGTCCTGCCGATACGTAAAGCGGACAAAGTTTGCTCTGGTAAAACCCTGCCGTATGTTAGGCGCCTCCCGTTACCGCGCGACGTCGCTTGATTTCTGCGACGGACCCCGAGACTAGTTTCTCCAGGACGTTTATGTCCAGGTCTGCGAGACGTTTGAAGTACAGGCATGCCTTGCCCATCTTGTGCTTTCCGAGCTTGGCAAGTAGCGCCTGTTGTTCTTGGCTCTCTGCGACTATGTAGACGACCAGTTCCTTGCCTCGTACTGCGAAGCCTGTGAGACAAGACTCTCCGGTGCGACCACTCTCGTACTTGTAGCTATAGCTGCCATAGCCCACAATGCTCGGCCCCCACATCTTGGGCGAATGCTTCGTGACCTTCTTAAAAGAGGCCATTAAGGCCTTACAGTCTGAGAGTTGCTCGGGACTAGCCTTAGAGGTGAGGTACTCCTCGACACTTGCCGAGGTGGGTTTGGTCTTGGCTTCGGACATGAGTATAAGCTCCCGTTGGCCTCAGCGAGCGGCGGTGGTGATTGCGGTGCCTACCGTGAAGTGGGCGACATGGCTGACAAGCCAACGCTGCCTATGTCGACCAGTGAGCTGTTGACGGTAAGGGTCCGCTCACGGGACTGTTGCCAGGGTGAGGCATGTGCATGCTGATGCCGCGCACCGATACCGCCCCCTTGAAATGGACCGCCCACATTCGACTGCAAACCCTTCATGCAACGCCCTCCTGCGATCAGCTTGCTGTTTCGATGCCTCGAAGATTATCAGGTTCTGGCTCCCGGCCTTGGCCTTATTGATCTCCAACTACCCAGCGATCTGTACAAGCTCACCCAATTACTGCAGCACCCGCAAAGTCAGGAATCTCTTAGAAGAAACTGGGTTTGAAACGAATTTTTGGGGTAGGTAGCCATGGGGTAAATCAGGAGCCCATAGCAAACAGCGCCGCACAGTGCCGAGCTCTGAGCGCCTGATAACTCGACTGAGCGAGTTATCAGGACTTGTTTTGGCGGGCCAGAAGCGAGTCTTTAGCTAGCGCACTCATTTTTGACCTCCCGTTTTTTTGGTGAAGTCGGGGATTCGAACTCGTCGTATCTTAGTGCTTAGTGGCTTTGATAGCGGTTCAAATCAAAAAGAATAAGCTGTGCGTGCTGCATCATTAATCACGCGAGCCGCAAGCACCCCATCTTACTTCGCACTTGCCGCGACTGAAATGGCCCAGTCAAGATCCATACCGCCGTGTATGTTCTCCCAAGCAGAGAACGAATGACGTTTAACCTGAACGCGGTACCACATGAAATCTACCCCTAGCTATAAAATCTAATTAGTATTCCGAAGGCAACATGAGCACCCAATCATCACCATTCCAGTTTGCATACAGCCTTGCAACGGGTAGTGGAAAGTCAGTGAAAGGAATCTCTTGCGTGGCGTACACGTTCCCGTTGCCGTCTTCTAATGAAACGACACCCTTTGTGTCGGATACCACTAGCGTCGCAAGGACAAACCAATCTTGGATATTCAACTCCACGAGGTAGCTAACGATCACGTCCATGAGCCAGTAGCAGTGCGCACGATCTGCTAGATATCGCGCACCATCAGTTAGCACTGCCGTCCGCGACACACGGTAATAGCAAGTAGTGCCAATGAACTGATCGAGTTCCCGAGGATCAAAGCTTTGTTCCATCGTATGCTCCATTAGTTGTAACTGACTACAGTGTTTAGTCAGACATCAGAAAGCGCAACCGAACACCCGCAAAACCTGGCTTACCACCTGGCTATGGGCTTTATGATGGTTCGCACGTTACGGCGTAACCGGGCATGAGCGCGCTTTGTATTAGCCCAGATTTTGGGCGCTTAGTCGCAGAACCACCACGTGCTAAATCGCCCTGTAGCGCGCGATCTTCGCTGGGTGAATGTCTACACAACAACGAACAGCCTTAAGCGCTTGTAGGGGCGATTAAGCAGTCGTACTCAATGAGTGAGCTCTAGCTGAAAAAATCTAATAAAACAGCACTTTTCATAGATTTCGATGAAAAGCCATTGATATTGAAGCGATCATTTTCGCTCCAAAAACTATCCACAGGATATCCACGGACAACCGATCTTATAGCCAGAATCATAGCCAGGTCTTTGAATAACGATGATAAATACAAGAACATACACTTAAAGCATTGATTGACGGAGGAACCCAATGGCACAAGCAAAGACGCTAAATCCAGAAGATCTTGAGAAGGTTATCAGCTTTATTAACACTCAACGACACGTAATAAGAAACCGTGCCATGATGCTCTTAACCCACTGGGCAGGGCTACGGATCGGCGAGGTCGCTGCGCTGCGATGGATGGACGTGGTGATGCCCTCGGGAAAAATCAAGGACGAAGTACGGTTGCTATCCCGTATGACCAAGAATCAAACGGCACGCACGGTCTACGTTAGCCATCGACTCAAGGAAGAACTGAAGCGCTACTCAAACCAAGCACGTTGTATCGAACGGACGTACCCATTTTTTGCAAGTCAAAAATCACCGCTAAAGGGCTTTTCAGCAAATAGCCTCGCTCAAACCTTTGCGCAAATCTACAAAAGCGCTGGGATCGAGGGCGCTAGTAGTCACAGTGGGCGTCGCACCTTCCTCACATCCCTTGCCAATAAAGGTACAGCCATACACATTCTTAAGACGCTAGCTGGACATCAGAGCATCACCACCACGGCTGCTTACCTCTACAGCAGTCCTGCTCAACTCAGAGCGGCTGTTGAACTGGCCTAGCCCTGTCTTCCAAATCAAGGCTTTACTTTTCAAGGGTTCATATATAATCGTGTGTCTGGCGAATTAGCTCAGCCGGTTAGAGCGACGGAATCATAACAAGTAATAACGTCGCTTTTACTAGATCGTTAGAGATATATATTCTATACTAATCAAGCACTTATGTTTGATTTCTAAAACTCATATCATTTACACGGTTGATTTACGGGTTTTCAATTTTTCTGACTTCAAAGACCCATCTCTAAGTCCTACCCGGCAACCTTCGCGAAATCGTTCAAGGTAGTAGTTGTAAGGAAGTTCAGGCTCGTTGCTCACTTGATCCACATCCCGGCACGCTGCGAAGTGATTATCAACCCCTTTGAAACCGCAGGTTCGCAATACGGCAGATCTCCGTCCGATCACGTGCACTTAAACGAATGCCCTGATGCAGACTGACAGATGTTGATCTCGTGTTCTAACAGATGGGAACACCTGTCATGGTATGAGGCCTACCTTTTGGGCTACGCCATGTTTGCAGGTCCGTTTGAACGTAGGCTTAAGCATCGACGGGAAGCAAACGTGCCGACTTTAAGTTTGAAAAGATAAGCTGGCAAAGGATGTCGGGTCCGCAATCCTTCCTAACTCAGGGCCAGCGCAACGGCAATCGTGATAAAGAGGCAAAGCCCCACGATAAACCCGGAGCGATCCCTGCGCCCCTTGTAAAGCGCGTTAGTAACTTGGGCTGATGG
>JBIKUM010000274.1:0-4124 GCA_044347585.1 Terrimicrobiaceae bacterium | reverse complement strand
GGTCACGACCGCCAGACTCCGTGTGGTGGGAATTCCCAGCGCAAACATGGCCTCGCTGATAATATATTCCCTCAACATAGGTCCCAGCGCCGCGCGGCCATCGCCCCGGCGTGAGTAGGCTGTGCGCCCAGGGCCTTTGAGTTGAATGTCCCATCGCGATCCATCAGGTCCCAGATGCTCTCCCAGCAGGATCGCCCGTCCATCACCCAGCATGTTGAAGTGCCCGAACTGATGCCCCGCGTAAGCTTGGGCGATCGGCTCCGCGCCTTGCGGAATGGCGTTTCCAGCAAAAACTGCCACGCATTCCTCGGATTCGAATGCCTCCCCCCCGAGTCCCATGGCCTTTGCCAGCGAGCGATTGAAAACGGCCATCGCAGGCAACCGGACGGGCGTGGGGTTTGTCCGGGTATAGAACTGCTGGGGCAATCGGGCATAGCTGTTGTCGAAGCGCCAGCCGGCCTTTGGGAAATCCATCGCAGTTTTCGGAATCATGAGAGAGGGAAGATACCCGACTGCGGCTCATTGACGAGGCGGGGGTTTCGGTGACGGCATTTTCTTTCAGACATCGGTTGCCCACCTCGCATGATTCTGCTTTGCTGGCGGGCTCATCATGAATGTCGCTCTGGATTATCAAAAGAATTGTGTCGTGGCCTTGGAAATCGACCTTCCGTCGGACCGGGTCAGCGCGGAATGGAACACCATTGCCAAGGAATTTCAAAAACAAGCCCGCCTTCCCGGTTACCGTCCCGGCAAGGCTCCTGCTTCGTTGATTGCCTCGCGTTATGCCAAGGACATCGAAGAAGAGGTGAAAACCAAGCTCGTCGGCGAGGCGATTCGCGAAGCTGTTAAAACAAACAACATCAAAATTCACGCCGTTGATAATGTGGAGAAGGCGGAAATCGCCGCCGACAAGTCCATGAAAATCCTGGCTACGGTCATTCAGACCCCGGATTTCGAACTGCCGGACTACAAAAACATCACCATCGAAGTGACGAAAAAAAACGTCACCGACGAGGATGTCGAAAGTTTTCTTGAATACCTCCGCGACCCACACTCGAAATTCGACCCAGTCACCGACCGCGCCCTCGCGATGGGCGACTATGCCGTGGTGACCTATGAAGGCACAGTGGATGGCGAACCGATCTCCAAGATCGCTCCAAAGGCACCAACTCAAATCCAAGGCCGCCGCAACGCGTGGGTTTTGATGGATGAGGGAACCCTGATCCCCGGCTTCGCAAAGGCCATTGAAGGCATGGAAATCGGCCAAGACCGCACCTTCACTCTCGATGTGCCGGAGTCGTTCCCGCTCGAGGAACTCCGCAACCGCAAAGTGACCTATGCCGTCACTCTGCATTCGATCAACACCCGCACACCCGCTCCGTTGGATGACGCGCTCGCCGCGAAGATCGAGCCCGGTCAGACCCTCGAGGGACTCCGCAAGAAAATCCGCGAGCGCCAAGAGGAGTCCGCCGACTATCAATTTGAGATGGCTAAAAAGAACGCCATTGTTGAGAAGTTGCTCGGCCTTTTCACCTGCGAACTTCCCGAACGACTCGTCGCCAGCGAGACAGCCTACATTCTCAAGGATATCGTCGGAGAATCACAGGCTCGGGGCATTTCCGACGAGGAGATCAAAGCCCACACCGAGGAAATCGTTCAAAATGCCTCGCAAACCGCAAGCAATCGTGTGCGCTCAAATTTCCTCCTCACCCGTATAGCGGATGAGGAAAAAATCGAAGAGACCGATGCCGAAGTTTACCAGGCCATCCTGCAAATGGCGGAACGCCAGCAGATGCCCGTCAAAAAACTCGCTGGCGAACTTGCTCGCAGCGGAGGCGTCAACCGCCTGCGCGATCAGATTCGCATCACCAAGGCACTTGATTTGATCGCCTCCGGTGCTACCGTCACAGAACCTGCCGCCCCGCAAGCGGCCTAAACCGATCTCACACTATGTTAGTCCCAATCGTCGTCGAACAAACTGGCCGCGGTGAACGCAGCTACGATATCTACTCCCGTCTCCTCAAGGATCGCATCATCTTCATCGGAACTCCGATTGACGACACAGTAGCGAACCTTGTCATCGCGCAACTTCTTTTCCTTCAGATGGAAGACGCGAAAAAAGACATCAACATCTACATCAATTCGCCCGGTGGTTCCGTGACTGCCGGACTCGCGATTTACGATACGATGCAATTCGTGACCTGCGATGTGAACACCTACTGCATGGGCCTCGCAGCCAGCATGGGTGCGGTTTTGCTCTGCGCGGGAACCAAGGGTAAACGCTACGCGCTTCCGAACTCAGACATCATGATCCACCAAGTCTCCGGCGGTGCCAAAGGCCAAGCCAGTGATGTGGAGCGCCAGGTCGAGTTCATGTTCAAGCTGAAAAAGCGCCTAAATCGCCTTCTCTCACACCACACAGGCCAAACCGTCGAGCAGATCGAACGCGATGCCGACCGCGACAACTACATGACCGCCGATGAGGCTAAAGCCTACGGGCTCGTGGATGAAGTCGTGAAGTCCCGCAAGGACATCAAAGACATTGTTGAAACCGTAAAAGCCGCCGAGTAGTCCCACTCTCAATGGCGCGCCCGAACAATCTCACCATGTGCTCTTTCTGCGGAAAGAGCCAGGCCGAAGTCCGCAAACTCATCGCCGGCCCCGGCGTTTACATTTGCGACAGCTGCATCACCATTTGCAGGGGAATCCTGGAAAAAGAACTCAAAGACGACTCGCGCAAAAGCAAGCCGTCCCTCCGAGTTCCCAAGCCCGCTGAGATTAAGAAACTCCTCGACCAGCATGTTATCGGACAAGACACCGCTAAAAAGGTGCTCTCCGTTGCTGTTCACAACCACTACAAGCGCCTCACCCAGACTTCGACAGGCTTGCTTGAGATGGATCACCTCAACGATGTTCAGATCGAGAAAAGCAATATCCTTCTCCTCGGTCCCACCGGTTCTGGTAAGACCCTCCTCGCCCGCACATTGGCGCAGGTGCTTGATGTGCCGTTCGCCATTGCGGATGCCACCTCCATTACCGAGGCGGGCTATGTGGGAGAGGATGTCGAAAACATACTCCTCCGCCTCCTCCAAAGCGCCGACTTCGATGTGAAGCGCTGCGAGATGGGCATCATATACATCGACGAAATCGATAAGATCGGACGCAAAACCGACAATGTGAGCATCACTCGCGATGTCTCAGGCGAAGGCGTTCAGCAAGCCCTTCTCAAAATTCTCGAAGCCGCTGTCTGCAATGTTCCACCCCAAGGCGGTCGCAAGCATCCGCAGCAGGAATACATTCAGGTCAACACCGAGAAGATTCTTTTCATCTGCGGCGGTGCCTTTGTTGGCCTCGAAAAAATCATCCAGCGCCGTCTTGGTGGACGAACCATGGGGTTCAATGCACCGATTGGATCAGCTACGAACGAGTCCAACCGCTCCGAAACCCTCAAGATGGTGGAGCCGGAAGACCTCATCAGCTTTGGACTCATCCCCGAGTTCATCGGACGCCTCCCCGTCGTGGCAACACTCGAGGAGCTCAACGAAGATCAGTTGGTATCCGTTCTCACCGAGCCGAAAAACGCGATGACCAAGCAATACGCGAAGCTTCTCGGCATGGATGGCGTGACGCTCAACATGACGAAGGACGGCCTACGAGCCCTTGCCGCTGAGGCCATCCGCAAAGGCACTGGAGCCCGCGCCCTGCGCTCGATGATCGAACGCATCATGCTCGATGTCATGTTTGATTGCCCAAGCCGAGACGACATCTCGGAAGTCACAATCAACCGAGCCGTCGTCGAAGGCAAAAAAGCCCCCGTCCTCCGGCGCAAGCAGGAAAAAGACGCCGCTTGATCGGTCTGATCAGTCCGACCCGTCTAATCCGTCCGATCTCCCTTAATTAGAATAATTCTTGATTAAACAATCCGCGCGGATATTTTCAGCCACCTTCCATGTCCGCAAAAAAGACCACCCAACCCGCCTACGAAGAAACGATCAGCCACAGCGGCCATCGCCTCACCCCGCAGCGGCGCGAGGTTTACAATGTGCTTCTCGCGGACCGTGACCACCCCACGGCCACCGAGGTTTTCCTGAGAGCCAAGAAACGCGTTCCCACCATTTCGCTGG